>DATNBJ010000443.1:0-6786 GCA_035572055.1 Thermoleophilaceae bacterium
CGGGCGAGGTGACCCGCCGGCGCAACCCGGCGGTGTCGTGCTCGTGGGCCTGCAGCACCGCCGCCGCACCGGCCATCGTCTGAACCGCCATGCGCGAGGCGTCGGCCGGCTGCAGCCCGTGGCGCACACCCGCGTCCACCATCGCCTCCACCACGAGCGCGTAGAAGGCGGGGCCGCAGCTCATCAGCGCCATGGCCGGGTCGATCAGGGACTCGTCGAGGCGTAGCACCGGACCGACTCGCTCGAACAGCTCCACCAGCTCGCTCTCCGGTCCATCCGCCGCGTGGGTACCCGGCGCGTAACAGGTCACTCCCTGGCGCACCTCGGCTGGGATGCTCGGCAGGAAGCGGTACACCGGCACCTCCGGGTAGGCGCGCTCCACCGACGCGATGGGCGTTCCGCCGAGGGTCGACGCGATCGCCTTCGCCTTGCCGTGGGTCGAGTGGGCCACGTCGTCGAGCTGGGCTGGCTTGTGGGCCAGGAGCACCACGTCCGCGCGCTCGGCCACCTCGCCGTTCGACTCGAACGCCTCGCCACCCAGCTCGGCCGCCAGCGCCCGCGCCTTCTCGGGCACCACGTCGGCCACGAGCACGGGCTCGCCGAACCCGCGCGCGAGCGCCGAGGCCATGTTCCCTGCGCCGATCAGGCCGATCTGCATCGCGCCGAAGGATACGTGCGGCCCAAGCGGGCTACGACTGGTTGAAGAAGCCCTTCTCGATCAGGCGCGCGCGCTCCTCCGCGGACACCTCGACGTTGCGAGGCGTGAGGAGGAAAACCTTGTCGGCGATGCGCTGCATGCCGCCGTCGAGCGCGTACGTGAGGCCGGACGCGAAGTCGATCAGGCGCTTCGAGAGATCGGTGTCCGTGCCCTGCAGGTTGAGGATCACGGGGATCTGGTCCTTGAACTGGTCCGCCACCTGCTGGGCGTCGTTGAAGTTCTTGGGAATCACGAGGTGGACCTGCACGCCGTTGCGGCCGCCGTTCTCCACCGGGCGCAGAACGCGCGTGCGGCTGCCCTGGCGAGGAGGCGGGTCTCCCTCGTCGGCGAAGATGTCGTCGATCTCGTCACGACGGCGGCGCGAAGACAGTCTGCGAACGTTCGGACGTTCGCGGTAACGATCCTCGAGCTCCACCTCGGGCTCGACCTCGTCCTCGTAGTACGCGTCCTCGTCTTCGGCCAATCCGAAGTAGACGAGCGCACGGTGCCATGTGTCGCGTAGCGCCATATGCGGGAGTTTCGCCCGTCGAGCGGGAAATCCTTGCTTTACAAGTTACAGCGTTCCGATAGGTGACGAAGTATGTCCGAGGCTGACGAGACAACACAATTCTCCCTGGAAAGCGGCGAAACGACGCTGTTTGGCGAGGAGATCGGCGACGGCACCCCGGTTCTGCTGCTGCACGGCCTGACCGCCACGCGGCGATACGTCGTGATGGGGTCGAAACAGCTTCCGAAGGCGGGTTTCCGGGCGATTTCGTACGACGCGCGGGGCCACGGCGAGTCGGATCCGGCGCCCGCTCCCGCCGCCTACGAGTACGCCGACCTGGTGGGCGATCTGGGGGCGCTGATGGACTCGCTTGGGGTCACTCGCGGCGTGGTGGCCGGCGCGTCGATGGGCGCGCACACGGCCCTGGCCTTTGCGATCGCCCACCCGGAGCGCGTCTCCGCCGTCGTGGCGATCACACCGGCATTCGACGGGCAGGCGGAGTCGTTCGACGACTGGGACGCGCTCGCGGACGGCCTGTCCGCCGGCGGCGTGGAGGGGTTCATGGCCGCGTACCAGCCGAAGATGGATCCGCGCTGGCTCGACACCGCGCTGCTCGTCACGCGCCAGCGGCTGGCGCGGCACAGGCATCCGGGCGCGGTGGCCGACGCCCTGCGCGTCGTGCCGCGCTCGCATCCGTTCTCACTCTCGGATCTGGAGTCGCTGGAGGTGCCGGTCCTCGTGGTGGGCGACCGCGACGAGGCCGACCCCGGCCACCCCTTGGCGGTGGCACGGGAGTACGCGCACCTTCTGCCCCGCTCCGAGCTGCTCGTCGAGGAGGAGGGCAAGTCGCCGCTCGCCTGGCAGGGCGGCCAGCTCTCGCACGCGATCGCGGACTTCGCGAACCGTTACTCGTAGAGCACGCTGCCGAGGCGCACGATGGTCGCGCCCTCCTGCACGGCCACCAGGTAGTCCTGGCTCGTGCCCATGGACAGGCGCTTCAGGCCGTGCTGGCCCGCCAGCTCGGCGAGGCGCGCGAAGTGGGGGCGGCTGTCCTCCGGGTTCTCCGCGAACGGCGGCATGCACATCAGGCCGGTGACGGGGACCGGAGCCAGCTCGAGGTACCGCGGCAGCTCGTCGGGCTCGATGCCCGCCTTCGACTCCTCCCCCGCCAGGTTCACCTCGATCAGGATCTCTCCCACGGGGTGGCGCTCGAGCTGGCGCAGGACCGACTCGGACGCCACCGAGTGGATGAGCCGCACGTGCGGAGCGATGTCCTTCACCTTGCGGCTCTGCAGCGCGCCGATGAAGTCCCAGGTGAAGTCGCCGCCGTAGCGCTCGTGCTTGGCCACGAGATCCTGAGCGCGGTTCTCGCCGAGCAGGGTGACGCCTGCCTCGGCCAGCGCGGGCAGCTCGTCGGCCGACACGTACTTGGTGGCTGCCAGCAACTCGACCTCGCGCGGGTCGCGCCCCGTGCCGGCGATCTGCTCGCGGATGCGGTCGAGGTTCTCGCGGATGTGCTCCGGCCTCAGTCCTCTGAACTCGCGCGTCATGTTCGCCAGATGATGCCCGCCTGGCGGCCGGTCACGCCGTTGTCGCGGCGGTGGGAGAAGAACAGGTCCTCGCGGCAGCTCGTGCAGATCCCCACGCTCTTGATCTGGGTCACTCCCGCGGCCTCCAGCTTTGTCCGTGCGACCGTCCGCAGCGAGAGCATGCGTGCGTCGGCCGCCTCCGGGATGCCGGCGAAGGCCTCGAGCACCTCGGGGCCGACCTCGTAACAGCACTGCTCGATGCTCGGGCCGAGGGCGGCGGCGGGGGGCTCCGGGAACGTCTCCAGGGCGCTCTCGACGATCCCCGCCGCCAGGCCGCGCCAGCCGCAGTGGAGGATCGCCACGCGGTCCTTCGCCGCCAGCGCCACGGGCAGGCAGTCGGCGGCGAGAACCAGCAGCGCCAGTGCACGCTCGCCGGTGGCGTGGGCGTCGACCTTCGCGAGCTCCGCGCCGGCGTGCGCATAGCCGCCCTTGTCCGGCGCGGCCTGCCACTCCTTCAGCTCGGTGCCGTGCACCTGCCAGCCCATCGCGATGCGCTTGGGGTCGAGCTGCAGCGCCTCCGCCAGGCGGCGGCGGTTCTCGGTCACCCGGGTCTGGTCGTCGTCGGTGAGGATGCCGAGGTTGAGCGACGCGTACGGGCCCTCGCTCACGCCGCCCTGGCGGGTGGAGAACGCCACACGCGCACCGTTCAGCTCCAGCCCGATCACGCGTCCTCCGCGCGGGCGATCGACAACGCCAGCCTCAGCTCCTCGTCGCGGCCCGACACCTCGCCGTCCAGCTTGCGGCGCAGCGTCTCCGACAGCGCGCGCCCGAGCGCCGGCGACTCCGGCACGCCGGCCTGAATCAGGTCGTCCCCCGTGATCTCCAGGCGGATGTCCCGCAGGTCGGCTAGGTAGCGCAGCACGGGATCCGCGGGCGCGCGGTTCGCGAGCGCCACCGCGAGCGCCTCGGACGGCTCGCAGCTCAGCAGCGCGTGGATGGCGGAGGGGTTCAGCTCCTCGCTGAGCGTCGACGCGAGCTGCGGGCCCTTCACGGCAGCCCGCGCCACCGCGTCGGTCTCGCGCCGGCCGAGGTGCAGGTCCTCGAGCCACTCGCCGAGCGCGCGCGGGTTCGAGCTGACGAGCGCGGCAAGGCCGGCCAGCACCGGATCCGCGCCCGTCTCCGCCGACGCGAGCTGGGCGCCCGCCACGAGCTCCGGGTCGGCGTGGAGCTCCTCGTGCAGCGCCCGGTCGAGCGACAACTCGCGCATGCGCCCGACCGCCGCGGGAGCGCCTGGTTCACGCATGAGATCGAGCAGCTCGTCCCTCACCCGCGGGCCCGACACGGTGGAGAAGCCCGCGCCCGCCGCCGCCTCGCGCGCCAGCCGCTCGGTCTGCTCGTCCATGTGGAAGTCGAAGCGCGCCTCGTAGCGGAGCGCGCGGAGCAGTCGTGTGGGGTCGTCGACGAACGACCTGCCATGGAGCACGCGGATCACGCCGTCGGCCAGGTCCTCGCGTCCCCCATGGGGATCCTCGAGCGTGCCGAGGCTCTCACCTGACAGGCCGAGCGCCATCGCGTTGATGGTGAAGTCGCGGCGGCCGAGGTCCTCGCTGAGGCCCGCGGGCTCGACCTCCGGCAGCGCGCCCGGCTCGACGTAATGCTCCCGCCGCGTGGTCGCGAGGTCCAGCGCGAGGTCGCCCGCCTGCACCGTGGCGGTGCCGAAACGCTCGTGCTCGACCACCTCGCCGTCGAGTCGTTCCGCGAGCTCGCGCGCCGCGGCGCGGGCATCTCCCTCGATCGCCACGTCGAGATCCACGGTCTCACCCGCGAGGAGGAGGTCGCGCACGGCACCGCCCACGAGGAAGGCCGGCGGCAGCCCGTCGAGCGCCGGCAGCAGTCTGTTCATGCCGCGAAGAGCGCGAACCCGCTCGACGAGATCGGTTGCGGACATGACCAGCACTCTAAGGTGCCGTTCAGAGTGAAGATCGAGCGCGCGAGCTGGTTCAAGCCCCGCTATGTGGTCACGGATGCCGCGGGCCGTCGGTCGGTCTGGCAGGGTCACAACTTCCGCGCGGGCTTGAGTGCCGACCTGGACGGGCATCGCTGCGAGCTTCGCCAGGACGGCCGCAAGCGCTTCGTGCTCCTGGTGGACGGAGTCGAGGCCGCCGAGGCGATTCGCTGGGGTCGCGAGTGGCAGGTCCATGCTGCCGGTTCTTCCTACGACCTGCTCCGCGCTTCGCGCTGGCGCTCCCGGATCGAGGTGGTGGCCGCGGGCGAGACGATCGGGACGGTGCGCCGTGGCTCAGGGCCGCGCAGCTCCGCCCAGTCCGACCTTCCCGGCGATCTCCCGCTGCCCGTCCAGGCGCTCATCGGCTTCGTCGCGATGATGACGTGGCGGCAGGAGGCGAGCGTCGCCGGCACCGGCGCGGGGGCGATCGCCACCGGCGGCTAGAGCCGCACGGGAATACCGGCGTCCCGCATCCGCTCCTTCGCCTCGCGCACCGAGTACTCGCCGTAGTGGAAGATCGAGGCGCAGAGCACCGCATCGGCGCCGCCCTGCTTGACCGCCTCGACCAGGTGATCGGGGTTGCCGGCGCCGCCGCTGGCGATCACCGGCACCGCCACCGCGTCCGACGCCGCCCGAGTCAGGGCGAGCTCGTAGCCGTCCTCGGTGCCGTCGCGGTCCATGCTCGTCAGCAGGATCTCGCCGGCGCCGAGCTCCGTGCCGCGGCGGATCCAGTCCACCGCGTCGAGCCCAGTGGGCATCCGGCCGCCGTTCACGAACACCTCCCAGCCCGCCTGGTCCTCGCGCACGCGCGCGTCGACCGCGAGCACGACGCACTGGGCGCCGAACACCTCGGCCAGCTCGGCGATCAGCTCGGGGCGGCGGACGGCGGCGGAGTTCACGGCCACCTTGTCGGCCCCCGCGTCGAGCACGCCCTGCGCGTCCTCCACCGAGCGCACGCCACCGCCGATCGTGAACGGGATGAACACGTCGTCCGCGGTGCGGCGCGCCAGGTCCACGATCGTGTCGCGGCCCTCATGCGATGCGGTGATGTCGAGGAAGACGAGCTCGTCCGCGCCCTCCTGCTCGTAGCGAATCGCGAGCTCGACCGGATCGCCGGCGTCGCGGATGTTGATGAAGTTCGTTCCCTTCACAACACGGCCTTTGTCGACATCGAGGCAGGGGATTACGCGCTTCAACAGCATGGTTTGCAGGCTAGTGACTCGTGACTCGTGACTCGTGACTCGAGTCACCAGTCACGAGTTACGAGTCGGCCAGGGCAGCCATCCCCTGCGGCACCGTAAAGCGCCCCTCGTACAGCGCCTTCCCTGACACAACCCCGGCGAGGTTGACCAGCCGCAGCTCCTTCAGCGCCCGCAGGTCCTCCGCCGAGCTGATCCCGCCTGAGTAGAGGAAGCGGCCGCGCACGGCCGATGAGATGCGCTTCACCTCGTCGAGGTCGGCGCCCTCGAGCATCCCGTCGCGATCGGCGTTCGTGTACATGAACTGCTTCACGCCGCGCTGCTGAAGGCGCCGGATCACGTCCTCGGGAAGCATCTGCGTGGACTTCGTCCAGCCCGACACGGACACGTGCCCGCCGCGCACGTCGACCGCGATCACGATGCGCGGCTCCCAGCTCTCGAGCAGCGCGTCCACGAGCTCCACGTCCGTGTAGGCGGCGGTGCCGACCACAACCCGCTCCGCACCGGCTGCCAGCGCCTCGCGCACCGCACCGATCGAGCGCAGTCCGCCGCCGTACTGCACGGCCACGCCGAGCTCGCGAGTGATCCGCTTCAGGTGCTCGGTGTTCACCGGGTGCCCCTCACGCGCGCCGTCCAGGTCCACCACGTGCAGGAAGCGGGCACCCGCCTCCACGAACGACGCTGCGGCCTCGAGCGGATCGTCCTGATAGACGGTCTCCTGCGCGAAGTCGCCCTGGCGCAGCCGCACCGCCTTGCCGCCGCGGATGTCGATCGCCGGCAGGAGGATCATGCGGCGGCGCTCAGCCCGCCCAGCCCGCAGATCGCGGTGAAGTTGTCGAGCAGCCGCA
>DATNBJ010000444.1:0-13578 GCA_035572055.1 Thermoleophilaceae bacterium
GAAGGCGGCGTCAGCGTCGCGCACCGCCTCGGCCACCGAGCCCGCGGCGCCGTCGAGCGCGCCGCGCTCGATCGCCAGGTCGAGCACAGAGGGCACGAGGTCGTAGCCGACGACCTCGGCCTCGTCGATCCGCTCGCGCGCAGCCAATCCGACGGAGCCTCCGATCAGCCCGACTCCCAAAACGGCTATGCGCACGGCGGGTCCGATTCTGAGCGCGCGAAAACCAAGCCGATCAAGGACGCAGGGTCGAAGCCGTATGAGAATACGGCGAGACCCGAGGACGCCGAGTGGCGCAGGTTTGCAGGGCGCTCAGACTCGGACCAGCTCTTTGCGGGCGATCGCCGCGGCGGCCTCGACCTGGCGGAGGTAGTCCGCGAACTCCTCGGCGCGCAGTGCCTGCGGCCCGTCGCAGATCGCCGTCTCGGGCTCGGGATGAATCTCCACGATGATCCCGTCGGCGCCCGCCGCGGCCGCGGCCAGCGACAGCGGCAGCACCCAGTCGCGCCGCCCGGCCGCGTGGCTCGGGTCGATCACGACAGGCAGGTGCGACAGCTCGCGCAGCACCGGAACGGCCATCAGGTCGAGCGTGAAGCGGTAGGCGGTCTCGAACGTGCGGATGCCGCGCTCGCAGAGGATCACGTTGGGATTGCCCTCCTTGAGGATGTACTCCGCGGACATCAGGAGCTCCTCGAGGGTGGACGACAGGCCGCGCTTCAGCAGCACCGGGCGGCCCGCCCGGCCGAGCTCGGTGAGCAGCGTGTAGTTCTGCATGTTGCGCGCGCCGACCTGGATCACGTCGGCCACCTCGAGGATCGCCTCGAGATCGCGCACGTCCATCAGCTCGGTGACCACCGGCAGGCCGGTCTCCTTCTTGGCCTCGGCCAGGAGCGGCAGGCCGGCGTCGCCGAGTCCCTGGAACGAGTACGGCGAGGTGCGCGGCTTGTAGGCGCCGCCCCTCAGCATCTGCGCTCCCGCGTCGCGCACCACACGCGCGGTTTCCATCATCACCTCGCGCGACTCGACCGTGCACGGCCCGGCGATCGTCGCAAAGTAGTTGCCGCCCAGCTTGCGTCCGTCCACTTCCACGACGGTGCGCTCGCCCCGCTTGACCTGCGCCGAGGCGAGCTTGTAGGGCTTGAGGATCGGCACCAGGTGGTCGACTCCCGGGAAGCCCTCGAGGCCCAGGTTCGCCACGTGCTCGCGGTCGCCGATCGCGCCGATCACGGTCACCAGTTCGCCCGTGGAGATATGGGCCTTGGCGCCGACCGACTCGACGCGGCCGACGACCGCCTCTACCTGTTCGGCCGTCGCCCCTTCTTTCATCACGATCATCATCTGTCTGCCTCTCGAAGTTCGAATCCTACGGATGGGGGCTCAGAGGGAGCCGGGTGGTGTGACGGCGTCCGGCACTTGGATCTCGGTCGTCACGCTCGGGCGAGCGGCGGCCGGACGCCTAGATAAATCGCCAGGCGTAATAAAAGGCAGGCACGAAAGCGCCGAGGGCGCTCGAGAGGACGGGGGTGCCTGCGTCGTGATGCATCGCGTGAACTTGTAGCAGGTCGCGTCTGGCATTGCCAGATCTGTAGGGAAACGCCCGATGCCCCACGGGCGGCTCGCTGCTCAGCTTCGCCGTGTGAAGCGCCTCGCCCTCCTGCTGCCGCTCATCGGCGCGATGTTCTTCGCCCCGCCCGCCGGGGCCGTCACGATCAGCGAGCTGCCGCAGCTCGCCGACGCGCCTCACCCGCAGGGGATCGCCGCGGGACCCGACGGCAACGTCTGGTTCGTCGAGAACCGCAACTCCAAGGTCGGGCGCGTGAACCCCACCACCCGCAAGATCGAGGAGTTCTCCGATGGCGTCACCGCGGGCAGCGATCCGACGGACATCACCCTCGGCGGCGACGGCAACCTGTGGTTCGCCGAGGAGATCGGCAGCAGGATCGGCCGCATCACCCCGGGCACCAAGCCCACGATCAAGGAGTTCCAGGGCGCCGGCCAGCCCGAGGGCATCACCTTCCACAACGGCGAGCTCTGGATCGCCGAGTTCGGCGGCAGCCGCATCGGGACGATGACCGTGAACGGCACCCTGGCCGAGCAGTTCTTCATGGGCTTCACCGGCATTCCCGAGCCGTACGGGATCACGCCCGGCCCGGACGGCAACGTCTGGTTCACCGAGGACCGCTTCCCCGACGCGGGAATCGCCCGCATCACCGAGGACGGCAAGATCACCGAGTTCAAGGCCGGGCTCCCCGCGCACAGCGACCCTGCCGGCATCACGACCGGACCCGACAACAACCTCTGGTTCGCCGACGAGGACGCGGACGCGGTCGGGAAGGTCACACCCGACGGCGTCATCACCGAGTTCAAGCTGGGCGACGTGATGGGCGCCGGCCCTGCCGACGTGGTCGTGGGCCCCGACAACAACATCTGGTTCACGGGCTACGACGGGAGCTCGGGCCGCTACATCGGCCGCATCACCCCCGTGGGAGGCGTGATCACGCGCTACACGAAGGGAGTCAGCGGCGGGCCGTTCGACATCGCACTCGGTCCGGACGGCAACCTCTGGTTCACGGAACTGTTCGACAACCGCATCGGCACCGTGCGCCTCGACCCGGATGTGACCACCGGCCTGACCGGCCCGCCCGGGCAGAGCACCGTCAGCGTCGCCGGCACGGTCGACACGATCGGCACGGCGACGAGCTACGTCGTCGAGTACGGCACCACGACGTCGTACGGAAAGTCGACGGCGTCACACCGGCTGCCCGCGGACGGCACGCCCGCCCGCGTGAACGAGACGCTGGCCGGCCTCCAGCCCGGCACGCTCTACCACTACCGGTTCGCGGCGGCGAACAGGCAGGGCACGACGGTCGGCGACGACCGCACGTTCACGACCGCGCGCGGCCCCGCGACCTCCGGCCCGACGGCCGGCGGCAGCCGTGACACCACCGGGCCGAAGGTGGTCGTGGCCGCGCCGTCGCCGGCAGCCGCGCCGGCCGATGGCGGCACCCTGACCATCGACATCGGCTGCCCGCTCGCGGAGACCCTGGGTTGCCGGGGCTCGGTGACGCTGGACACGGTGTTGCGCAGGTCGGGCGGCAGGGCGGCGGCGGTCCACCGCACACGGCTCGGCAGCGCGCGCTTCACGCTCGGCGCGGGCGAGAAGAAGGCTGTGAAGGTGCGCCTGTCGCGCACCGGCCGCAAGATCGTGCACGCGAAGCGCCGCCTGCGCGTGCGCGTGCTGGTCACCGCCCGCGATCACTCCGGCAACCGGACCACCACGGTGCGGGCGCTGACCCTGAGCGCAGGGAAGCTGCATCTGTAGGGAAACACCCGATGCCGCCCGGCGGATCCCCGCCTAGGTTCGGGGTGTGAGACGAATCGCCCTCCTCAGCGCCGTCCTGGCCGCGCTTGTCGTGGCCGCTCCCGCCGGCGCCACGACCATCACCGAGTTCCCGGAGCTCACCAAGGCCAGCGCCCCGCAGGGCATCGCCGCCGGGGCCGACGGGAACGTGTGGTTCGTGGAGAACCGCCGCACCGGGTACGGCCGGATCAATCCCTCCACGGGCAAGATCGACGAGTTCACCGACGGCCTGACGCCGGGCAGCCAGCCCTCTGAGATCACTCCCGGGCCGGACGGCGCCCTCTGGTTCACCGAGGAGGTGGGCAGCCGGATCGGCAAGCTCACGCCCGGCGACAAGCCCACGGTGAAGGAGTTCCAGGCGGACGGCCAGCCCGAGGGCATCACGTTCGGCCCCGACGGCCTCTTCTGGTACGCCGAGTTCGGCGGCAGCCGGGTGAGCAACATGACCGTGAACGGGACGGTCTTCCATCGCTTCTTCATGGGACTCACGGGCGTGCCCATGCCGCTCGGGATCACCACGGGCCCCGACGGCAACATCTGGTTCACCGAGCTCCGCTTCGACGACCCCGGCATCGGCCGCGTCACCACGAACGGCGTGATCACCGAGTTCAAGACGGGCATCACGCCGCACAGCCAGCCGGCCCGCATCGTTGCGGGCCCCGACGGCAACCTGTGGTTCACCGAGCAGACGAACAACGCGATCGGCCGGATCACTCCCGCCGGCGTCGTGACCGAGTTCAGCATGGGCAACGCCCCCGGCTCCGGTCCCGTCGGCATCGCGGTGGGGCCCGACAAGAACATCTGGTTCGCGGGCTACGACGGCAGCTCGGGGCGCTACATCGGCCGCATCACGCCGGCCGGCATGATCACCCGCTTCACCAAGGGCGTCACCGACGCGCCACTCGAGATCACCGCCGGCCCCGACGGCAACCTCTGGTTCAGCGAGCCGTTCGGGAACCGCGTCGGCCGGGTGCGCCTCGATCCGGACGTGACGACCGGCGCCGCGAGCGCGGTCGGCACGAGCGCGGCTTCGATCGCCGGCACGGTCGACACGCTGGGCACCGCGACCTCCTACGCGATCGAGTTCGGCACCTCGACGTCGTACGGCAAGTCGACCGCCTCACGCATCCTGGCCGGCGGCGGCACCCCGGTGCCGGTCAACGTTCCGCTCGGCGGCCTGCAGCCCGGCACGCTCTACCACTACCGCGTGGTGGCGGCGAACAAGCAGGGCACGTCGGTCGGCGCGGACGCCACGTTCAGGACCAGCCCAGGGCCGGCCAACTCTGGGAGCTCCTCCGGTAGTCGCGACACCACCGCCCCGAAGGTGAGCGTTGCGGGCCCGTCCTCGGGCGCGGCGCCGGCTGACAGCAGCCTCGTGACCATCAACATCGGCTGCCCGCTTGCGGAGACGCTGGGCTGCCGCGGGTCGGTGGCGCTGGAGACGGCCGCTCGCGTTTCGGGAGCCCGAAGCGCGGCGGCGCGCCACCGGCTGCGGATCGGCAGCGCCCGCTTCAAGCTGAGCGCGGGCGAGAAGCGCGCGGTGAAGATCAAGCTCTCGCGCAAGGGCCGCTCGTTCCTGCGCAAGCACCACCGCGTCCGCGTGCGGGTCGTGGTGACGGCGAGCGACCGCTCCGGGAACCGCACGACGACCGTCCGGGCGCTGACGCTGCGCAACGGCAAGCTGCGCTAGGCCGTCTCGGTCTTGCGACCGGTGAGCGCCGCCAGCACTCCGAGGCCGATCAGCACCAGGCCGGTGACGACCCTCTGCGCCCGCGCGAAGCCGGCGCTCCCGCGCAGCGCGCCGCCCACCGTGCCGGCCAGCACCGCGTAGACGCTGTCGCTCAGGAGGCCGAACAGGATCCAGATCAGGCCGAGCAGCGCGATCTGCGGCGCGGCCGCGTGGTCGGGGTCCACGAACTGAGGCAGGAACGCCAGGAAGAACAGCGCGGTCTTCGGGTTCAGCACGTTCACCACGATGCCCTGGCGAAAGACCCGCCGCATGTCGAGGTCGCGCGGGACCTCCGGGCCGTCGCCGGCGTCGCGCCCGCGCAGGCGCTGCACGCCCAGGTAGATCAGGTAGAGCGCTCCCACGAGCTTCACGGCGGAGAACGCGACCGCCGACGACACGAGCAGCGCCGACAAACCGACCGTCGCCGCCGCCACGTGCACCAGCGAGCCCACGTGGATCCCGCACACCGCCGTGAGGCCGGCGCGCCGGCCGTGCTCCACGCTCTGGGCGACGATGTAGAGCACCGCCGGCCCGGGAATCGCGAGCAGCACGAGCGTGGCCGTGATGAACAGGGTCAGATGAGAGATGTCGGGAAGCATCAGGCGAGCACCTCGTCGAGCGCGGCCAGGAAGCGCTCGTTCTCCTGCCGCGTTCCGTACGTGACCCGCGCCCAGCCCTCCTGGCCGAGCGCCTTGCCGGCGCGCACGATCACACCGCGCCGCGCGAGCCCGTCGATCACCTCGTCCTCGTCGCGGCCGCCGAACGACACCCAGGAGAAGTTCGCCTGCGGCTCGGTCGTCTCCAGGCCGCGTTCGTGCAGCTCGTCCTCCATGAACAGCCGCTCGGCCATCGTCCGCTCGACGCGCCGCGCCACCTCGTCCTGGTGCAGCAGCGCCTCGGCCGCCGCGGCCTGGGCCAGCGCGTTGACCGAGAACGGCTGGCGCACGCGGTCGACGCCGAGGCGAAAGTCCTCGGCGCAGAGCGCGTAGCCCACGCGCAGCCCGCACAGCCCGTAGATCTTGGAGAACGTGCGCAGCAGGACCAGGTTCGGGTGCTTCGCGAGCAGCGGCAGCGACTCGTCGGGGTCCTGAAGCATGTTGAACTCGACATAGGCCTCGTCGAGGATCACGCACACGTGCCGCGGCAGCGAGCCGACGAACGCGTCGATCTCCTCGATGGGGATCGCGGTGGCCGTGGGGTTGTTCGGGTTGCAGACGATCAGGATCCGCGTGGCGGCGGTGACCTCTGTCGCCATCGCGTCGAGGTCGTGGCGGCCCTCCGAGTCGAGCGGCACCTCGATCGCCCGCGCGCCCGTCATCGCCGCGAGGTGCGGATACATCGAGAAGGACGGCCACGCGTAGACGATCTCGGCGCCCGGCTCGAGCATCGCCTCGGCGGCGGCGAGCAGGATCTCGCACGAGCCGTTGCCCACGGCCACCCGCCCGGCCGGCAGCTCGTGGCGGTCGGCGAGCCGGCCGCGCAGCTTCGCCGCCGTGGGATCGGGATAGCGGTTGAGCGTGCGCAGCTGCGTCTCCACCGCTTCGAGCACGGCCGCGTGCGGACCCCAGGGCGTCTCGTTCGAGGCGAGCTTCACGATCTCGCCGTCGAAGGCGTACGTGGCCGCGGCCGGATAGACCGGGATCGCCTTCACTCGACTTGTGAACTCGATGCTCATTGGGCTCCCTGGAGATCGGTGCGCAAGCTCACCGCCTCACGAAGGTAGACGTGTTGGGGCTCCGTGTCCTCGCTCGCGTAGCAATGGAGCATCAGCCGGATCACGCGCGGCAGCGACCCCGGCACCTCCATCTCGCGCGCGCAGATCAGCGGCACCTTGCTCAGCCCGATCCGGCGCGCGGCCACCGCCGGGAACTCGGCGTTCAGGTCGGTGGTGCAGGTGAAGATGCAGCTCACCAGGTCGTCCAGCTCGAGCTTGTTGCGCTCGAGCACCTCGCTGACCAGCTCCTCGGTGGCCGACAGGATCTGGTCGGCGTCGTTCGCATCGACGGTTGTCGCGCCACGCAGGGCTCGCAGTCTCACGGTTGGGCATTGTCTACGAAGGGCGTCGCGAAGGCGGGTTCGGCGCTCAAGTGGCGGCATTGCTGAGCCGATGCTGACCGGGTGAACGAGATGAACGGCTCGGCCGTCCAGGTTGCGGAGACCATGGTCCGGCTCGAGCTCACACTCAGCGAGGCCGGCGCCCTGCGCGCCTGGCTGCTCAAGCCCGCCGCTGACGGCTCCACCGCCCTCGACGACGCGCTCGTGAACACCGCCATGAAGAGGCTCAGCGGTGCACTCGATCGCATCGAGGCAGTGGAGAACGTCCGTCGCGAGCTCGAGGAGGCCGGGTTCCCAACCGGGAATCTCGACGACGATCAGGTCGCCGAGCTCGGTCGCAGGATCGGCCAGGTCTCGCAGCGCGCTCTGCGCTAGGTCGTACCGGCGGCTTTTCGAAGCCGCTCGACCTCGGCCGGAGTGAGCGGCCGGTAGTCCCCTGCCGTGAGCTTTTCGAGGCGCAGCGGGCCGAAGGCCGTGCGCTCCAGCGAAGTCACGCGGTGGCCCACCGCCTCGCACATGCGGCGGATCTGGCGCTTGCGCCCCTCGCGGATCGTCAGCTCGAGCAGTCCGGGCTCCACCTGGCGCACGCTCGCGGGCAGGGTGAGGCCGTCCTCCAGGTCCACGCCCTCGCGGAGCTGCCGCAGAGCGATCTCCGTAACCGGCGACGGCTCCACCCGCGCGCGGTAGGTCTTCTCCACCTCGTAGCGCGGATGCATAAGGCGGTTGGCCAGCTCGCCGTCGTTGGTCAGGAGGATCAGGCCCGTAGTGTCGGCATCGAGCCGGCCCACCGGGTAGAGACGACGTTGGGTCGGCACGAACTCGACCACGGTACGGCGGCCATGCGTGTCGGCAGCGGTGGACACAACGCCCTGCGGCTTGTTGAGCGCGTACACCTCGCGGGGCTCGGGCGCGAGCGGCTTGCCGTCGAGCGCCACGCCGCTCGACTCATCGACGTCACGCGCGGGATCCAGGACAACCTCGCCGCCGACGGTGACCCGTCCCGAAGCGATCAACCGTTCAGCGGCCCGGCGCGAAGCGGCGCCGGCATGGGCGAGATAACGCGCGAGCCGCATGTCTAGGGACTGGGGACTAGGGACTAGGGACTGGGGAGTCGGGAGTCGTGACTCGTGACTCGCCTTGGCCAGGAGCCGGCGGCGTTCGCAGCACGTCTTCCCTGCCGTAATGGCCCACGGCATCGAAATAGCGCTTCGCGTGCAACCCCGCGCGCAGGTCGCAGTCGGCCACGACCATGCCCTCCTCGCCGTACAGCGGCCCCGCGATGACCTCACCCTCGGACGGCTCCGCGATCAGCGCGCCGCCGCGGCCGAACTCGTCCTTCTCCGGCAGCGGCACCGGGAAGTCGTCCGGGAACGCCGAGCGCGGGATGTACTGCGGCACCGACACCACGAACGCGCCCGACTCGATCGCGATGTGGCGCATGCTGGCCACCCAGCCGTCTTCGTCGTCCGCGGTCGGCGCCACCCAGATCTGCGGCCCCTGCCGGTAGAGCGCGTAGCGCGCCACCGGCATCCGGTTCTCCCAGCAGATGAGCCCGCCGATACGGCCGATCGGCGTGTCCGCCACCTCCAGATCGTCGCCCGCGCCGACGCCGTGGAAGAGGCGCTCGTGGTGCGTCGGCATCAGCTTGCGGTGCTTGCTGAGCAGGCCGTCCGGCCCGATCAGAAGCAGCGTGTTGTAGAGCGACCCGGGCCGCTCGCTCTCGCGCTCGTTCACGCCGATCGCGCAGTGGATCCCGTGGCGCCGGCAGGCGTCGACCAGGCGCTCCACGTGCGGTCCGGGCACGTCCAGGGAGCTGTCCCACATGCGTTCCCAGAGCTCGTCGAAGCCGCTGAAGCCGGCCGCCGCCTTCGCCCAGGTGTTGGACGGGTAGAGCGAGACGAAGGTCTCGGGGAAGACCGCGAGCTGCACGCCGTCCGCCGCCGCGTTGCCGAGCAGGGCGATCGCCTTGTCGATCGACGCGCCCGCGTCGAGGATCACCGGCGTGGCCTGGATCGCGGCCACGCGAACGGTGTCGAAGCGAGTCACGGGCTGAGCATACGCCGAAGCTCCACCAGGTCGAGCTGGAGGTTCTCGGCGTACCGCTCCGCGCCGGTCGGCGTCCAGCCCTCGCGCGCGTAGAACGCGCGGGCCCGGGCGCTGTCGCGCGGAGTCCACAGCCTGACTGCGTGGTACTCGCGGCGGCGCGCCTCGTCGGTGGCATCGTTCAGCAGGCGGGTGGCCAGCCCGCTTCCCCACCACTCGCGCAGCACGAACAGGTGCCAGAGATGGCCGAGTTCCGGGACGAACAGCTCCGGTTCCTCATAGGTGCGCGCGGGGAGCAGCGATACGTAGCCCACCGGCTTCGCGTCGTCGAGCGCCACCTCGCTCCAGGCCACCGGCTTGTCGAGCCACTCCTCGAGCACCTCCCGCATCTCCTCGTCGAGGTTGGGCAGGTGCCAGCCGGGCGGCGCCCAGTCCGTGTAGGTGGCGAACGCCTCGGCGACCAATTCGGTGATCGCGGGGGCGTCCGCGGCCGTGCCGCACAAGTACGCTAAATTACGCATATATGCGCACTTTGGCCGATGAGCGCAGAAGCGAGATAGTCACGCGCCTGCGCCAGGACGGCAGGGTCGTGGCGGCGCAGCTCGTGGCCGACTTCGGCGTCTCGCGCGACACGATCAGGCGCGACCTCGACGAGCTGGCCGCCGCCGGCGTGCTCAAGCGCGTGCACGGCGGCGCCCTCCCCGCCGCCAGCGGCGGTGCGCCCTGGGCCGTGCGCCGCGGGCAGGCGGTCGAGGCCAAGGAGGCGATCGCGCACGCGACGGCCGCCCTGCTCCGCTCGGGCCAAGTGATCTTCCTCGATGCCGGCACCACCGCCCTGGAGGTGGCGCGCGCGCTGCCGCCCGAGCTCGACGCGACGATCGTGACCAACAGCCCGCCCGCGGCCGCCGCGCTGGCCGACCATCCCACCGCCGAGGTGATCCTGCTCGGCGGGCAGCTCCGCAAGGCCGCGATTGCCGCCGCCGGCGCCGCCACCGTGGAGGCGATCGAGCGGGTCCAGGCCGACGTCTGCATCCTGGGGGTCTGCAGCCTTCATCCCGAGATAGGTATCTCCGTGCTCGACCTCGAGGAGTCCTACGTGAAGCGCGCGATGATCGACCACGCCGCCGAGGTGGTGGCCGTGACCGCCGCCGACAAGCTCGGTTCGGCCGGCCCGTACGTGGTCGCGCCGCTCGACCAGCTCACGCATCTCGTCACCGACACGACGGCGAGCGAGGAAGCGCTCGCGCCGTTCCGCGGGCTCGGCATCGAGGTGACGCTTGCGTAGGGCCCGCCCCACGCTCGCCCTCTTCTTCCTCGCGGACGGGTTCGTGCTCGCGAGCTGGGCGTCGCGCGTGCCGGCGGTGAAATCGGCTCACGGGCTCAGCGACGCGCGGCTCGGCATCGTGCTGTTCGGGATCGCGTCGGGCGCGCTCCTGTCGATGCCCGCCACGGCCTGGCTCGTGCAGCGCGTCGGGAGCAGGCGCGCGGTGCTGGCGGCCACGGTGCTGAACCTGGTGCCGGTCGCCGTGATCGCCTCGGTGTCCGGCTACGGGGCGCTGGTGGGCGTGGCCGTCCTCTTCGGCTGCGGCTTCGGCGCGATGAACGTTGCCCTGAACGCGCATGCGATCGCGCTCGAGCGCCAGGCGCGGCGACCGATCCTCTCGGGGCTGCACGCATCCTTCAGATTCGGCGGGCTCGCCGGCGCGGGCGTGGGCGCGCTGGCGGCCGGGGCGGGCGTGGCGGCCGGAACGCACCTCGGCGTGGCGGCGGGCGTCCTGGCCGCGCTGCTCGCGCTGGCCGCACCCGGCCTGGCGCTGCCGGCGCACGAGCACGTGCCCGAGCCGGCGCCGCTGGCGCGCCCACGGCGCGCGATGCTCGCGCTCGGCGCGATCGCGTTCTGCTGCCTGATGGCCGAGGGCGCCGCCGCCGACTGGAGCGCCGTGTTCCTGCGCGACACCACCGGCGCCGGGCCGGGGCTGGCCGCGATCGGCTACTTCGCCTTCTCCGGCGCGATGGCCTCGGGCCGGCTCGCGGGCGACGGGCTCGTGCTGCGCTTCGGCGCGCGCACGCTCGTGCGCGCGGGCGCAACGCTGGGCGCCGCCGGGCTGGCAGCCGCTCTCATCACGCAGACGCCCGTCACCGCGGTCCTCGGCTGGGCGGTCCTCGGCGCGGGCCTCTCCACCATCGTGCCGATCACCTTCCGCGCCGCGGGTCGCGCGTCCCCGGCCGCGCCCTCGGCCGGGGTCGCGGCCGTCTCCAGCATCGGCTGGCTCGGCTTCCTCAGCGGACCGCCGGTGATCGGCTTCGTCTCGAGCGCCAGCTCGTCGCTCGCCGTGGGGCTGGGCCTTGTGGTCGCCGCCGTGGCGGGCATCGCGCTGCTGGCCGCGCGGGTCGAGCCGCACACCGCCCAGACGCGACTGGCGGACGCGTGCGCATAGAGGGGATCCTCTGCGACCTCGACGGCGTGCTCGTCGACTCCACGCCCGCAATCACGCGCTGCTGGCGCCGTTTCGCCGAGCGCCACTCCCTCGACTGGGAGCTGATCGACCGGACGATCCACGGCCGCCCCGCGCGCGAATCGATCGAGCTGCTCGTGCCGGGTGCCGACGTGGAGGCCGAGGCCGCCCTGCTCGACGGCTGGGAGGTGGCCGACACCGCCGACGTGCGCGCGCTGCCCGGAGCGCTCGAGCTGCGGGCGCGCGTGCCGGAGCAGCGCTTCGCGGTGGTGACCTCCTGCAACGACCGCCTGGCCCGCGCGCGCCTCACCGCCGCGGGCATCGAGCCCCCGACGGCGCTCGTGACCTTCGACTCCGTGACTGCCGGCAAGCCCGCGCCCGACTGCTACCTGGAGGGAGCGCGGCTGCTCGGGCTGGCACCCGAGCGCTGCCTGGCGATCGAGGACGCGCCGTTCGGCCTCCAGGCGGCGCGCGCCGCCGGCGCGATGACCGCGGCGGTCACCACCACGCACACGGCGGACGAGCTCGACGCCGACATCGTGGTCGCCACGGTCGCCGAGCTGCTGGTCAGCCTGCCGCTCGCCGCGTAGCCACGAACTGGTAGCGGTTCAGGCTGAAGAAGTAGTCGTCGCCGAGCGAGACGAGGTCGTCCTTCCAGGCCTCGGCCTCCTCCTCGCTCACCCCGCCGCGACCCGACACGAACGCGGAGATCATCGAGATGAGACCCGCGCTGAACGTCTCGCGGCGGTAGCCCACGTTGAGCATCGGCACGACCGCGGCCGCGGCCAGGTCGAAGCCGGCGTCCGCCAGGAGCCGCGGCAGCCTGCGCGGCAGGTGCGGGTCCACCAGGTGCTCGTCGAACGCCACGAGCACTCTCTGCATCCGGTCGGGGTCGCTCGAGTGCCAGACCACGGAGTCCCAGTCGGTGTCGAGCACGAGCAGCCGGCCGCCCGGCCGCAGAACGCGGTGCGCCTCGCGCAGGGCCGCCGGCATGTCGGCCACGTATTCGTAGACCTGGGTGGAGACGGCGGCATCGAAGCTCGAGTCGGGAAACGGCAGCGAGCACGCATCGCCCGCGACGAACTCCATCGGGGCCGGGGCCGGCCGGGACGATGCCAACGCCCGCATGCTCTCGCTGGGATCGACGCCGCAGACGCGCCCCTCCGGTCCCACCGCCTCGGCCATCGACAGGGCGAGCAGCCCCGGCCCCGAGCCGATGTCCAGCACGTGCTCGCCCGGAGCGAGCGCCAGCGCCTCCAGGGTCGCACGCCGCTGGGTCACCACGTCGTCGGTCGTGTAGACCCGCTCGAGGCGGCGCGAATTGTCGGCGTCGAACTCGATCACAGGCCGATTATCGGGTTACGCTCAGCGTCGCGTGTCCGAATTCGAACAAGCCCCCCTGGATATTCGCCTCCTGGGCGGGTTCGCGGTCAGCGTCGGAGGCAGCCCGGTGCCCGACGACGACTGGCGGCTGCGCCGCGCGAAGAGCCTGATGAAGCTGCTGGCGTTGACTCCTGAGCGGCGGCTGCACCGGGAGCAGCTCGTGGAGTGGCTGTGGCCCGGCGACGAGCCGGCCGGGAAGGGGCTGCACCAGGTGATGTACACGGCACGCAGGGCGCTCGGCGAGCAGGCCGGGGCCCGGCTGTCGCTGCGCGACGACGTGGTGACTCTCGGCGGCGACGCCCTGCGCGTGGACGTGGACGGCTTCGAGGCCGCCGCGGCGGCGGCGCGCGAGGAACCGAGCCTGGAGCGCCACCAGGCGGCGCTCGAGCTCTACACCGGCGAGCTGCTTCCGGAGGACCGCTACGAGGACTGGACGAAGGCGCGCCGCGAATCGCTGCGCGAGACCTACAAGGGACTGCTCGTGGAGCTGGCGGAGCTGCAGGCGGGCGCGGGTGACGCTACGGCCGCGATCGAGACGCTCCAGCGAGCTGTGA
>DATNBJ010000445.1:0-7870 GCA_035572055.1 Thermoleophilaceae bacterium
ACACGCTGCGCGCGGCGGCGGTGCAGGAGTCTCGTCCCAGCTCGATCCTCAGGCTGCTGAACGACGCGATGCTGCGGCAGCGCTCGCTCGAGGAGTTCTGCACGGTGGCCTGCACTCGGCTCGAGCTGGCCGGCGCCGACAAGGTCCGGGTGACGGTGTCGAGCGGCGGCCATCCGCTGCCGCTGGTGCTGAGGGCGGACGGCGCGGTGGAGGCGCTCGGCCGCTTCGGCACCCTGCTCGGCGTGGTGGAGGACCCTGAGCTGAGCGACCACACGGCCGAGCTCGCGGGCGGGGACTCGCTCGTGCTCTACACCGACGGGCTGACAGACGCGTACGCGCCGCAGCGGGTGGTCACGTCCGAGGATCTCGTCTCGATCCTGGAGACCTGCGCGGGCCAGAGCGCGCCCGAGATCGCGCGTGGCATCCGTGGCGCGGTGCTCGACGGCGGCGTCAAGGAGCCGCGCGACGACATCGCCCTCCTGGTGCTGCGCCTGCCGGATCGCGCCCGGGTGGAGGACAGTGAGATCAGGACGCTGCTTCCCCGCGATCCGCACGCGGCGTCGGTCGCGCGCGAGCGGATCGCCGAGCTCGAGCCGCTGCTCGGCCGGGTGCTGTTCGGCAGTGTCCGCCTGCTCGTGAGCGAGCTCGTGACCAACAGCGTCCGCCACTCCCACGCCGGCGTCGAAGACCCGGTGGGGCTTCGAGTGGCGGTGTTCGCCGACCGCCTCCGCGTGGAGGTGAGCGACCACGGCACCGGCTTCCAGCGCAGGGTCCCGGCTCCCGAGCGCGGCAGCGGCTCGGGCTGGGGCCTCTACCTGGTCGACCAGCTGGCCGACCGCTGGGGCGTGGACCGCGACGAGGCGGTCCACGTCTGGTTCGAGATCGACCGGGACTAGCCGGCCCGCAGGGCGTTGACCAGGTCGTTCGGGAGCTCGCGCCTCGTGAGCTCGCCACGCCGGCGGCCCTCCGCGAGGGCGGCCGCCATCTGATCGACGTGCTCGGGCGCGGCGAGCAGCACGATCGCCGAGTGCTTCGGCGGCACGTCGGCGCGCACCTCGTCGAGGTAGGCGCTGTGCTGGTGCGGGGCACTGTGAGCCTGAGCGAGACCTCCGGCAGATCCGCCGACGGCCAGTCCCGCGGCGAGGCCGGCGGGCCCGAACAGCAGGCCGACGACTCCACCGGTGAGCGTGCCCTCGAGCGTCTTCTTGCCGATCACGTCGCCCTCGTCCTCGGCGTCCAGCCACTGGCCGCCCACGTTGCCGCGAACCTTGATCTCGTCGTGCCGGTGGTGCTCGACCACGGCCGCCTCGCGCAGCCAGGCCGCCTCCTTGTCCGCCTCATAGGCGTCGGCGAAGGCGTGGTCCGCGTCGGCGACGTGCGGGTACACCATCACCGCCAGCTCGAGGTCCATCGGTCAGTAGCCCGTCCCGGTCTTCACGCGCTCGCGGTCGAGCGCGTGCAGTCCGCCCTTGACCTCGAGCCGCGCGCATGCCTCCGCGATGTCGCCCGCGAGGCTGTCGACGAGCGGCTGCGGCAGGGTCTCCTTCACGAGGATGCGCATGATCGTCATGTGGTCGGCGTTCGGCGGGAGCGTGTAGGCCGGCACCATCCAACCGCGCTCCGCCGCCAGCTGCGAGGCGATGTCGAACTCGTCGTAGCCGTGCTCGCCCACGAGCCTGAACGCGACGAGCGGGAGCTGCTCGTGGTGCTCCTCGCCGACGAGCTCGAAGTTGCCGGTGGCGAGGATCTGGTCACGCAGCGCGTGCGCGTTGCGCTGCATCGTCTCCATGATCTCGCGGTACCCCGCGTGCCCGTAGCGGATCAGGTTGTAGTACTGGGCGAGGACCATCGCCGAGCCCGTCGAGAAGTTCAGGGTGAACGTGGCGTCGCGCTTGCCCAGGTAGTTCTCGTAGAAGACGAGGTCCTCCGGAAGGTCCGACGTCTCGCGGAAGATCAGCCAGCCCAGGCCCGGGTAGACGAGGCCGTACTTGTGGCCGGAGACGTTGATCGACCGGACCTGCTCGAGCCGGAAGTCCCATGGCGAGTCCGGGTAGAGGAACGGCCACACGAATGCGCCGCTGGCGCCGTCGATGTGCAGGGGGACGTCGAGGCCGCGCTCGTCCCTCACACGCACGAGCAGGTCGTTGATGCCGGGGATATCGTCCGCATGGCCGGTGAACGTGGTGCCGAGCACCGCGGCCACGCCGATCGTGTTCTCGTCGAGGTGGGGCTCGACGTCCTCGGGACCGATCGTGAGCCTGTCGGGCTGCAGCGGGATGATTCGCGGCTCGACGTCGAAGTAGCGGCAGAACTTCTCCCAGACCACGTGGACGTCGGCGCCGAACACGAGGTTCGGCCGCTCCGTGCTCTTGCCGGCGCTCTCGCGGCGGCCTCGCCACTTCCACTTGAGGGACAGCGCGCCGAGCATGATCGCCTCGGACGAGCCCTGGGTCCGGGTCCCGGTCGTCTCGCCGGGCGCGTTGAAGAGGTCGGCCAGCATGCGGATGCAGCGCTTCTCGATCTCGGCCGTCTGCGGGTACTCGGCGTGGTCGATGTAGTTGCGGTGGAGCGCCTCGGCTATCAGGCGCTGGGCCTCCGGCTCCATCCAGGTCGTCACGAAGGTCGCGAGGTTGCGGGCGGGCAGCCCGTCGAGGATCAGCTCCTCGCCGACGAGCCGCATCGCGTCGATCGGCGGCATGCCCTGCTCGGGCAGCTTGTGGTCCGGCGCCGGACGGCACATGAACGCGGTCCCGTACGGATCCGAGTACGGCTCGGTGGTGGCCATGAAGCAGTCAGGATCGGTCAGCCGCGCGGACCGCGCATCACCCGATAGGGGTTACACGGGGCTGGCGCGCCGGCGCTCGAAGAGGCTGCCCAGCGCACAGGCGAGGAAGCAGGCGGCGCCGAGCGAGGTGTTCCAGTTCGCGGCGGCCAGGTCGAGCACGGATCCGTGCGAGGGGACGACGTAGCCGGCGACCGCGGAGATTCCGAAGAAGACGCAGCCAAGCAGGTTCACAAGGGGCTGCCAGCCACGGCGCCCCGGCGCGAGGTAGGCGATGACGCCGGAGACGAGGAAGCAGACCGAGCCGAACGCGTCGGGCCGCCAGACGAGCCGGTCGTATCCGGAACTCGAGAGCGGCGTGTCGAGCGCCCGGAAGGTCGAGACGTTGAAGAACAGCGTGCCGGCGGATTGGATGACGGCGCTCCACCACGCCGCACGTCCCGCGCCGGCCGCGTGGCGCATGCGAAACGCCTGGCGTGTCTGAAGCGCTCCCCCCGACGTGAAGAAGAGCGAGCCGACGAAGAAGGTGATTGCGTCCGCGCGCTCGCCGACGAGCTGCGCGTAGCCCGGAAACGGCCCGACGAGGAAGCAGACCGAGCCGAGGGCGAAGGCGAGCGCCACTAGGCGATCGTCACCACGGCCTGCGGCAGGATTTGCGCGAGCTCAAGGCATCGGATCGTCCGCCGCGCGCCGGAGGCGCGCCTCATCCGGATCAGGTGACCCCATACTTGTGCAGGTGGGTATGAGGCTGCTGATCGTGGAGGACGACGCCGCGCTGCGCGGGGTGCTCCTGCGCAGCCTGCGCGCCGAGGGGTTCGAGGCGGACGCGGTCGCCACCGGCCGGGATCTGCTGCGCCGGGCGAGCCACTCGGCCCCCGACGCGTTCGTGATCGACATCGGGCTGCCCGACGCCGACGGCCGCGACGTGTGCCAGGCGCTGCGCAGCCAGGGGATCGGCGCGCCGGTGCTGTTCCTCACCGCGCGGGACGCGCTGACCGACCGGCTGAGCGGCTTCAAGTCGGGCGGCGACGACTACGTGACGAAGCCGTTCGACATCGAGGAGGTGGTGGTCCGCCTCGAGGCCCTGCTGCGGCGCGCGGGCTCCGAGCCGACCGTCGACGTGAGCGGCCTGACGCTCGATCCGTCGGAGATGACGGTGACCGGCGGCGATGTGACCCAGTCCCTCACGCCCACCGAGTTCCGGCTGCTCGCCGCGCTGGCCGCGCACGTGGGCAGGGCGGTGTCGCGCGGCGAGCTGGTCCACACCGCGTGGCCGCATGGCGCGATCGTGCAGGACAACACGCTCGACGTGTACATCGCGCGGTTGCGGCGCAAGCTCTCGCGGGTTCCGGGCGCGCATTCGATAACGACCGTTCACGGCGTGGGGTACCGGCTGCAATGAGGAGCCTGCGCGGGCGCCTGCTGTGGTCGGCCGTCGGAGCCGTGGCCGTGGTGCTGGCGGCGCTGACGATCGGGTTCAACATCGTGCTGGAGGACCGGCTCGAGACCGACGCGCGCAATGTGCTGGAGAGCCGGGCGGCCGGCGAGCTGTCGGCGCTGAAGATCGAGCGCGGCAACCTGGTGCCGGCGGAGACGCCCGACGACAGCGTCCTCGAGAGCCAGATCTGGGTCTTCCAGGGGAACCGCGCGCTCGAGCGGCCGCGCGCGAGCGCCCCGGTGGACCGGGCGGCGGCGAGCCTCGCGGGCGGCCCGCGCCGGACGCTCGACGCGCACTCGACGCGGCTCTACGCGCTGCCGGTCGTGCGCAGCGGGCAGCGGCTCGGGACTGTGGTCTCGGCCGTGTCGCTCGAGCCGTACACCGAGACGCAGCACACGGCGCTCATAGCGTCGGTGATCATCGCCCTGGCCGCCCTGGCGACCGTGGCCGCGGTGGCCAACAGGCTGATCTCACGCGCGCTTCGCCCCGTCTCGCTGATGACGA
This sequence comes from Thermoleophilaceae bacterium, assembly GCA_035572055.1. Lineage (GTDB taxonomy): Bacteria > Actinomycetota > Thermoleophilia > Solirubrobacterales > Thermoleophilaceae > JAICJR01. Next base: position 4,725 of record DATNBJ010000445.1, read on the forward strand.
GCCAGGCGGCCGAGTGGAGCGAGCGCGACCTCGACCGGCGCTTCTCGCTCGGCGAGCCGCACGACGAGCTGACGCAGCTCGCGGCGACCCTCGACGGACTGCTCGACCGGCTGGCCGCCACCCTGCGCCACGAGCAGCGCTTCTCCGCGGAGCTCTCGCACGAGCTGCGAACGCCGCTCGCGAACGTGATCGCCGAGGCCCAGTTCGCCATGCGGCACGCGCGCGACACGGACGAGTACCGCGCGGGCTTCGAGCAGGTTCTCCAGAGCGCGACCCAGATGAACCGCATCCTCGACACGCTGATGGCCGCCGCCCGGGCGCAGCTCGACCCGCAACGGACGACGAGCGACGTGGTGGCGTGCGCTCGCGCGGCCATCGACGGCTGCGGCGCCCTCGCGACCGAGCACGGGATCGAGATTCAGCTCGAGGGCGCTTCGGTGCGCGCCGCCGCGGACGCCGACCTGGTCGAGCGGATCCTCGCCCCGCTGATCGAGAACGCCTGCCTGTACGGGCGCAGCCGCGTGCTGGTGTCGGTGCGCAGGGAGGGCCCGCAGGTGCTGTGCACCGTGGAGGACGACGGGCCGGGCGTGGCTCCCGGGGAGCGCGAGGCGATCTTCGAACCGGGGCGCCGCGGTGAGCCCGGCGCTTCCACGGCCACCGCCACCCGCGGCGCCGGCCTGGGCCTGGCCCTGGCGCGGCGGCTGGCGCGCACCGCGGCCGGCGAGGTGGACGTCGCCGCCGGCGGGCCCGGTGGCAGCTTCGTGGTCCGGCTCCCAGCAGCCTGACAACCGCTCAGGTTTTGTTCAGGTTTCGGCGCCGCGTCGCTGCCACCCTGTTCGCATGAGCAACTCTCGAGCCATCGTGATCCTGGCCGTGGTGGCCGGCGTCCTTCTCCTGGTGGTGTCCGGCATCTACTTCGCCGAGCCCGCCCACTCGCTGCCGTCGTTCTTCCCCGGGCACGCCGGGGCGAACAGCTCCGAGTTCTCGCACCACCACACAAAGCACGGGATCGCGGCGCTCGTCGTGGGTCTCGGCTGCCTGGTGTTCGCCTGGTTCGCCACGGGTCCGCGCTCGCAGGCCGCCCCACGCCCGGACGCGCAGACCTGAGAGTTGACCCACTTCGTCGCCACCCACGGCATCCTCGCCGTCTTCGTCCTGATGGCGGTCGACGCGCTGCTGCCGGTCGGCGGCGAGCTGATCATGGTCGTGGCGGGGGCGATTGCCGCGGGCGCGGTGGGAGGCAGTCCGCACTTCTTCGGCAGCACGCTTTCGGACGGAGCCGAGACCTACTTCGCGCTGGCGGCCGCCGGCACGCTCGGGTATCTGATGGGCTCGCTCGCAGGCTGGGGAATCGGACGGGGTGTGGGCCGTGACGTGGTGGATCGCCACGGGCACCTCGTCCACCTCGGCCCCGCGCGGATGGCGCGGGCCGAGCGTTGGTTCGCGCGCTGGGGCGACTGGGCGGTGTTCCTCGGCCGGCTCACGCCGCTGGTGCGCTCGTTCGTCTCGATCCCGTCGGGAGTGTTCGGCGAGCCGCTGCGCCGGTACACCGTCCTGACGCTGGCCGGGTCAGCGATCTGGTGCTTCTTCTTCGCGGGCCTTGGCTGGGCGGTGGGCAGCGGCTACAAGAACGTCGACCACGTCACGCACGTGATCGAGGCGCTGATCGTGGTGGCCCTGATCGGCTTCGCGGTGTACCTGCTGCGGCGGCGCTCGCTGACACGCCGCTGAACTCGCGCATCCCGGCGTGGAACTGCGCCACGTGCTGCGGGCCGAAGTGGCTGCGCCAGTCGCCGACCACGCCGCGGCGTGCCGTGGCTCCGGTGGCGAGCGTGCGCGGCGAGAGGCTGAAGCGCGTTCTGGTTCGCACCCGATCGACGATCGCCTCCGGCGTGCCGGCGGGGAGGTCGATCTCGAAGAAGCCCAGTATCCGCGCCAGCGTCTCCGCGGGCGCCGCGCGCAGATCCTCGTAGCGGAGCCCGAGGAAGCGGTCCGACCGCTCGGTCAGCTCGCGCCAGCCGGCGACCCAGGGCACGTACTCGTCGAGCGTCAGGCCGATCGAGTGGCTGAGCGCATCCGGCGCCGGGAGCTCGCTGTAGAGCGCGTGATGGCGATGGTGCGGGTCGGCCAGCACGTGGTACATCCGCGAGACGCACTGGTCGCGAAGATCTCGGTGCAGGACGACGGCCTTGAGCCCGAGGCGCTCGAACAGCGCCACGTTGCCGGGCGACGGGCGCGTGTGGAGCTTGATCACCGACAGCCGGTCGGGTGGCAGGGACTCGAAGACGCCCGGACAGACGTCGTGCTCGAGCGTGCAGCCGTCGGCGTCGCGATAGCGGCGGCAGGCGTAGCCCGGAACCTCGGCCAGCAGCTCGGCCAGCCACGTGCCGCCCGCCTTCGGAAGGCCTGCGATCGGAATGACCCTCGGCCACGGGTGCTCACGCGCGATTGCGACGTCGCGCGAGCGGCGGCGCGCCAGCCTCATCCGGGTGCGGGCGGACGTACGCGCACGCGTGACGGAAACGGCCAGACGCAGGCGCTTTTGCCGAAGGGATTCCCGCACCGATCGAAGTTACCAAGGTGGATTCGCCGGCCGGCCGGGCGCTCCCGTGGGCCTGCCCGCGTCCACGGCCAACGTCGCCTAGCGAGCTACGGCCAGCTCGCGCTCGGGCAGGTAGCTGAGCCCCGCCTGGAGCACGCTGACCACCTGCGGGTCGAACTGCGTGCCGGAGCAGCGGGCGATCTCCTCGACCGCGGCCCCGATGCTCGTGCCCGCGCGGTAAGGACGGTCGGTGGTGAGGGCGCCAATCGCGTCGCAGGCGGACACGATCCGGCTGGCCAGCGGGATGCGCCGGCCGGCCAGGCCATCCGGGTAGCCGCCGCCGTCCCAGCGCTCGTGGTGGGCGCGCACGAGCGGCGCGACCGCCTCGAGGCCCGGCACGCCGGCCACGATCTGGAAGCCCCAGACCGGGTGCATCGCCATCACGCTGCGTTCCTCGTCGGTGAGGGAGCGCGGCGCGTGCAGGATGTCCGTCGGCACGCGCATCTTCCCCACGTCGTGAAGCGCGGCGGTCAGCTCGAGCTCGTACGCAGCCACGCGGTCGAGCTCGAGCTGCTCCCCGACCCAACGGGCGAGGTCCACCACG
>DATNBJ010000446.1:0-11431 GCA_035572055.1 Thermoleophilaceae bacterium
TGCCCGCGGGCGGCAACGGGATCGTCACCCTGGCGGAGAAGCAGGTGCCGTCCGGCATGGCCGCGCTGCTGATCGCGTCGGTGCCGCTGTGGGTGGCGATCTACCGGATCGTCGACGGGCAGCGCGTCCGGGGCGGCACCGTGGCCGGGCTGGTGCTCGGGTTCAGCGGCGTCGCGCTCCTGCTGCTGCCGGGCGGCCGCCCCTCGGGCGCGCATCTGGCGGGCATCCTGCTGGTGCTCGTGGCGGCGGCGTCATGGGCGAGCGGGGCGTTCCTCTCGCCGCGGGTGCCGCTGCCGGACGACCCGTTCGCCAACACCGGCGTGGAGATGCTGATCGGCGGTGTGGTGCTCTGCGTGGCCGGGCTGGCCGCGGGCGAAGCGCCGGACTTCGTCGTGTCGAGCTTCTCCGCGGAGTCGATCGGCGGGTTGCTGTACCTGATCTTCGTCGGATCGATACCGGCGTACTACGCGTTCGTCTGGGTGCTCGGCCACGCGCCCGTGTCGAAGGTCGCGACCTATGCGTACGTGAACCCGGTGATAGCGGTCTTCCTGGGCTGGGCGGTGCTGAACGAGGACGTGACCGCCACCGTGCTGATCGGCGCAACCGTGATCGTGGCCTCGGTGGCGATGATCGTGCGCAACGAGTCGGTGCCGGCGGAGGAGGAGCGCAGCCCCGCGGTGCCTGCCGGGGCGCGGGCGGCGCCGGAACGGCCGCAATGAGGGGGAGTCGAAACAGCTCGCGGCTAGCCGGAAGGCAGAAGTGTGCCGATCTGCCTTGGCATGCCAAGGGATATCGGCACACTTCGGCGGCGACGCTACAACGCCCGCAGCGCGTCCTCGATCGGCGTCTCGCCCGCGAAGAGCTCGAAGGTCTTGCCGATGGTGCTGTCTGTTTCCAGCACCGCGAGCAGGGTCGCCGCCACGTCGTCGCGCGGCACCGGGCCGCGGCCGCCCATCGTCGTCGACGCGGTCACGCGGCCCGTCCCCGGATCGTCCGTCAGCGACCCCGGGCGGACGATCGTGTAGTCGAGGCCGCTCTCCTGCAGCGCTACGTCGGCGTTGTGCTTCGCCTCGAGGTACGGGCCCATCGGGCCGGAGGCGCCGCCCGGATCGTGCGCTCCTATCGAGCTGACGATCACGTAGCGGCGGATGCCCGCCGCCTTCGCCGCCTCGATCAGCTTCACGGCGCCGCCGTAGTCCATCGTGCGCTTGCGCTCGGCGCCGCTTCCCGGGCCCGCGCCCGCCGCGAACACCGCCGCGTCCGCGCCGGCCACGGCGTCGGCGACGTCGTCGCCGGCCTCCAGGTCGCAGACCACCGCCTCGGCGCCCAAGGCCTCCAGGTCGGAGGCCTGCTCCGGCTTCCGGATCAGCCCGCGCGCCCGGTGGCCGCCCTCCACGAGCAGCCGCTCCAGCCGCATCGCGATCTGCCCGTGTCCGCCCGCGATCACTACGTCCATGCCAGCCTCCTCACCGATACAAGAGCGCGTTCCGGTCCGACGTCCGCCCGGCGAACCCCAGCGGCCTGCCGCCCTGCACGTCGAGGTAGGACAGCTCGCGCGCCACGCCCGCCATGTCCGCGTCGTCGTGGTCGATCATCCAGGTCTCGAGCACCACGTGCCCGTTCGCCGTCCGTGAGAGGCGGAAAGCGCGCGCCTGCTGCGGGTAGTCGGTGAGCGACGACGTCGTGATCAGCCAGTAGCCGCCCGCCGGACTGTGGCGCGGCAGGATCCGGTTCTTGTGCGTGTCGCCCGACACGACGGCCACCACGTGCGAGTCCTGGTCGAGCAGCGACAGAGCTGAGGCGCCCGCCGGGTACGACGTCAGCGGCTGGTGGGTGAAGACGACCACGTAGCGGCTGCCGGCGGCCCGAAGCTGCCGGCCCAGCCACGTGACCTGGCCGGGCCGCAAGACGCCCGCGGAGCCCTGCAGCCGGTCGATCGTGTCGAGCACGATGCCGCGCACGCTCGGGCCGATGTCGAAGCTGTACCGGAGCAGCGGGCCTGAGCCGCCGATGCGGCTCGCGGCGCGCAGCCGCGACACCACCTCGTCCGCCGGCATCAGCCGCCGCCCGGGGTCGGGCGGCGTGTGCGCGGTGCGTCCGGGCAGCCCGTGCGCGAGCAGCGTGGCCACCTCCTGGCGGGCGAACGAAGCCGCGTCCGCCGGCAGCGAGAAGTCCGGCGGCAGCTCGGTGACGCGCCGCGACCCCACCGCCACCGCGTCGATCGCCGGCGTGGGCGCCACCTCGCCCTGGGCGAGCACGTCGTGGTTGCCGAGCACCGGGAACCAGGGCGCGTCGAGACCCGGCGAGTGGAAGTCGCGTTCCGCGGTGGCGAGCAGCGCCGGCTCGGTGGGCGCGTCCACGCCCGGGCGGTAGAAGAGCGGGTCCGGATCGCCCGGCGACTGCACGCCGCTGTAGCCCGGGGCGCCGCTGTTCGGGTCGACCGTTCCGCCGCGCAGCACCGACAGCGCCTGCGTCAGCTCGTTCCGCTGCGCGTTGTCGATCAGGTCGCCCGTCTCGATCACCGCCTGCGGGTGAAAGCGGTCGATCGCGCCGACCGTTCCCGCCAGCACCTGCGGCGACAGCGCCTCCTGCGGCCGGAAGGTGGAGTTGAACGGCGAGCCGTAGCGGTCGAGGAACGGCACCCGCGCCGGCGACTCCTCGTCGCGCACATGCGCGTCCGTGAACTGGGCGAACAGCGCTAGCTGCTTGACGGGCCGCGACCGCGGCGACAGGTCGGTCCGGCTCACCGGCTTCTCGCCCGGCCCGCGAACGAGCTCGCCGCTGCCATGCCGGTCGATCCACGTGGCGGCGATGGTCGAGCCGCCGCCCTCGGAGTGCGACGCGCCGCAACCCACCAGGAAAGCCAGCCCGAGAAGCAACAGCGCGCGCCGCATCAGTCGCTCCTCAACCCCGCCACCACGGGCTCGCGCCGCAGCCGCCGCGCCGACCACGCCGCGGCCGCCACCGCGAGCAAGACCAGCCCGCCCACCACGATCGCGATCTGGCCCAGGCTCACGTCGAGCGGCAGCGACACATAGCTCGCCGCCAGCCGCGACGCGCCCGGGCCGAGCAGGAACAGCTCCAACGCCACCGCGGCCGGAGCGGCGCCCGCCACCACCAGCAGCGCCGCGCCCGTCAAGACCAGCCGCACTTCGCGCGAGCCCGCGCCGCCCGCGCGCAGCACCGCGATCACCGAGCGCCGCTCGCGGGCGGTCAGCGCCAGCGCCTGCACGAGGATGTAGAGGCAGACGATCCCGTCCACCAGCGCCACGGCCCGGAGCAGCGAGGCCAGCACGGACAGCAGCGCCCTGCTACTCGACGTGGCGCCGCCCACCGCCTGCGGCTGCGCGCCGATCTCGGACAGTCGCGTGGTCACCGTGTCTTGGTCCGCGCCCGGCTTCAGCCGCACCGCGATCGACGGCGTGAGCGACGGGTCCGCCGCGAGCAGCCGGTTCGGCTGCGTGTAGACCACCCGCCCGTCGTTCTCGTACGCGTTCACGAGACCGACCACCCGGAAGCGCGCCTCGGCGCCCGACGGCAGCGCGAGCGCGAGCGTCGCGCCGGGCCGGAGCCCCAGCGGGTCCGCCACTCCCGTGCCCACCTCGGCCTCGCCGGCCGACCGCACTCGCCGCCCCGACTCGAGCGGCGGGTTCTCGAAGCGGGTGTGGTCGCCCGGGTAGGCGATCACGCGCAGGTTCTCGCCGAGCGCGAACGAGTCGGCGGCGTCGACGCTGTACCGGGGCGCCGCCGCCGCGACCCCGGGCACCGCCTCGAGCTCGTGCACGCGATCGACGGGGAACGTGACCGTGAGCTGGTAGCGCTTCCCCACCAGGCTCGGGTCGTTCTCGAGCCGCTGCAACAGCGACGCCAGGCCGAGCATCAGCAGCACGACTGCGGAGGACACCGCCAGCACCGCCACGGTCGACAAAGTGCGACCGCGCCGCGCGGCCGCCAGGCGCATCCCCACGCCGAAGAAGCCCGCGCCGCCGAAGCGCGCCGAGCCCGCCGACGGCGACACGTCGCCGCCGCGAAGCACCCTGACCACCGGCCGCCGGGCGGCGCGCCAGGCCGGCCACGCCGAGGCCAGGGCGACCAACAGCACCAGGCCCAGCAGGGCCAGCGCGAGCGGGCCCAGGAGCGCGCTCCCCGGCGGCAGCTCGTTCACGGTCTCGAGCAGCCGCGCCGACGGCCCCGAGGCCACAAGCCAGCCGATCGCGATTCCGGCCACCCCGGCCGGCAGCGCCACGAGCGCGGCGTCGAGCGCGTGCTGTGCCGCCACCGCCCGCGGCGTGAAGCCCAGAGCACGCGCCACGCCGATGCCCTGGAGCCGCCGCTGCACGTCCGCCGACGCCGATGCGGCCAGCATCACGCCCGCCGAGCCGAGCGCCACCACCGAGAACGCCACCAGCAGCGCGATCACGATGCCGGCGGCCTGATCGATCTGCGTGCGCACGCCGTGGCGCGTCAGGAAGCGCAGGTTCGACAGCCCGTAGCTGGCCACGCGCGCCTGGGTGAGCGTCTGGTCGAGCAGCCGGCGGTCGTTCAGCCAGATCAGAGCGAGGTTCGTGCTGGGCCGCGATGTGAAGCGCGGCCCCAGCGCCCGCGAGCTCACATACACGCGCGGCCCCTTGGCCAGCGGGAACGCCACGTTGTCCGGCGACACCGAGATGCCCACCACCCGCAGGTCGGTCTCGCCGATCGTCACCGAGCCGCCCACGTGGATGTGCCACTCGCGCGCCACGCCGCGCTCGACCACCGCCTCGCCGGGCCCGCGCAGGTCGCGCCCGGCCACGATGGCGTAGCCGCGCGGCCCGGGGCCGACGGTCTGGATCACACCGCCGTTCGAGGCGCCGCCCTCGGACGACAATGGCGCGCCGGTGAACTCGCGCCGGTAGGCCCGCGCGCGCAGGTTGGGCAGCGCGCTCAGGCGCCGGTCCACGACCGACTGGCTCTCGGGGCTGAAGCGGGCGATCACGTCGGGCAGGTCGGCGCGCGCCGCCGCCCGGTCGAACCCGGTGGAGAGCCCGTAGGCCACGGTCACCGCCGTGCCGAGCATCGCGCCCGCCGCCGCGATTCCGAGCGCCGCCAGCAGGCTGCGGCCGCGGCGTGCGCCGAGCCGGCGCAGCGATGCGCGCAGGCCGCCCGGCAGGGTCATCCCACCAGTCGCCCGCCCTCGAGCCGCAGCACGCGGTCGGCGATCGACGCCGCCTCGGCGTCGTGCGTCACGAGCAGCACGCCGCGCGAGTCCGACGCGACCTGTCGCAGCAACGCCAGGACCTGGTGGCCCGACTCCTGGTCGAGATTGCCCGTCGGCTCGTCGGCCAAGAGCAGCGCGGGGTCATTGGCCAGCGCACGCGCGATCGACAGTCGCTGCTGCTCACCGCCGGAGAGCTGAGCCGGGCGGCGTGAAGCCGCCTCCGCCAGCCCGAGCTCCTCGATCAGCCGCCGCGCCCGGGCGGGCGCCGAGCCGCCGTTTCGGCTGAGCCGCGTGGGCAGCAGCACGTTCTCCTCGCCGGTCAGCTCGGGGATCAGGTGGAAGAACTGGAAGACGAACCCAACCTCGCGCCGGCGCAGCTCCGTGAGCCCGCGCTCGCTCTCCTGCTCCAGACGCCGTCCGGCCAGCTCGATGCTGCCGCCGTCGGGCCGGTCGAGCCCGCCGATCAGGTGCAGCAGCGTGGACTTCCCGCACCCGGACGGGCCGACGAGCGCAACCAGCTCACCGGCATCCAGGTGCAGGTCGGCGCCGTCGAGCACGCGGCGGGCGGCGCGACCCTCGCCGTATGTCTTGACGAGCGATCTTGCCGTGACGAGTCGCAAGGACTCCTAAGGCTAGGACGCAGTTATTACAAGCGCGCTAACGGTCGGCGGGCTCTTCCTCGTCGGCCTCGCCGTATTCGGCACCCGACTCGTCGGACTCCGCCTCCTCCGGAAACCCTTCCTCCAGGAGATCGTCGTGTTCGGCGTTCTCGGCGTTCTCGATGAGCTGCTGCTCGGCCTGCTCAAAGCCCTCGGACTCGCCGCCGCCGGCCTCCTCGACCGGGCGCCTCTCCTCCTGCTTCCTCAGCTCTCGATCCTCGGTCATGGCTCCTCCTGCTTCGACTGAAGGCACGCTCTACCCGGGCCAGCGCCGGGCTATCCCAGACCCCAGGCCAGATTCGCGGCGATGTCGAGCGAGGAGAGGACGCCCTCGGGCTGCATGTCGGGGCCCACCACCACGATGTGGTGCGTCTGGTGCTCGCACATGAGCTCCGCCGCGTGCGCCACCGTGTCGGACGCGGTGACGACCACGGGGCGCTTGGCCACGTCGGCGGCGGTCAGGCCGCCCTTCTCGTCGATCGCCGCCCTCACCACCGCGAGGTCAGAAACCACGGCCCAGCCCTCGCGGCCCGGCTCGCCCTCGCCGAAGCCCGTCACAACGAGACAGTGGACGTGGTTCGCGGCCATCGTCTGGGCGAGCGTGCGCACCGGAGTCTCGGGGCGGCAGGTGAGCACACCGGGGCGCATGACGTGCTCCACCCGAGCGTTGGCGAATGCCGGGGGGAGGGTCCTGAAGTAGCTCGACTTCGATCTCATGAAGCCCCACCGACCACAGTACTACGGCCGCCCCGCAGGGCTTTAACCTACGCCGATGGCCACGCGCGTGCTCGTAGCCGGCGGGGGAATCGCCGCCGTCGAGCTGGTGGTGGCGCTGCGCAAGCTCGCCGGCGAACGGGTGGAGATCGAGGTGCTCGCGCCGAACGACGAGCTGGTCTACCGGCCGCTGCTCGTGGCCGAGCCGTTCGGGGCCGGAGCGGTGCACCGCTTCCCGCTCGACGAGATCCTCGCCGACCAGCAGGCCTCGCGGCGCGCGACCGCGCTGGCGGAGGTGCACGATCACGCGGCGGTGATCGCCGACGGACAGGTGCTGCCGTACGACGCGCTCGCAATCGCCACCGGCGCCCTCAGCGCCGGTTCGTTCCCCGGCGCACTCGACTTCGGCGAGCCCGCCGACGTGGCGCGGTTCAAGGAGCTCCTCGCGCGCCTGGAGAGCGGCGAATTCCGCCGCCTGGCGTTTGCGCTTCCGCACGACCTGCCCACCTGGCCGCTGCCGCTCTACGAGCTGGCGCTGATGACCGCGGCGCGCGTTCCCAAAGCCGAGATCGTGCTGGTCACGCCGGAGACCGCACCGCTGGCGATGTTCGGCCGCGCCGGCAGCGACGCGGTGGCCGAGCTGCTCGGGCGCGCCGGCATCGAGCTGCGAATCGAGAGCGGCCCGGACGCGTTCGAGAGCGGAAAGCTCACCCTCGTGAGCGGCGAGAGCCTGGCCGTCGACGCGGTCGTGGCGGTGCCGCGTCTGCGCGTGCCGCCGCTGCCCGGAGTGCCCCAGGGCGAGCACGGGTTCATCGCCACCGACGAGCTGAGCCGCGTCGAGGGCCTCGACGACGTGTACGCCGCCGGCGACGTGACCGCCTTCCCGGTGAAGCAGGGCGGCGTGGCGGTGCGCCAGGCGCAGGCCGCGGCCACCTGCATAGCGGCCCACGCGGGCGCGCCCGTCCGCCCCGAGCCGTTCGAGCCGGTGCTGCGCGACGTGATGCTCACGGGTGCCGCGCCGAGCTACCTCGAGTCCGCGGCCGGCGAGTCGCTCTCGGCGGAGTCGCCGCTCTGGTGGCCGCCCACCAAGATCGCCGACAGCTACCTCGTGCCCTACCTGCTTGCGCGTTTCCAGCTCGCCGTCGCGCCGGCGGGGGAGGGGCTCGTGGACCTCGTGTCCACGGGCGCCGTCACGGGCCAGCCGGTTCCGGCCCGTCCCACGCGTCCCATCGCATGAGCGACGACGCGCCGCTCGTCCTCTGTTACGACGGCTCGGACGAGTCGAAGCTGGCGCTGTACGAGGCGGCGCGCCTGTTCCCGGGGGCGCGCACGAAGGTGATCCACGTGTGGCAGTCGATCCGGTCCAGCACGGCCTATCGCTACTCCGCGGCCGGCGTCACCGGCGCGCTGAACGAGGCGATGGACGAGCTCGAGGCCAGCGGGCGCGAGGCGGCGACGAAGATCGTGGAGGAGGGAGTGAAGCTCGCGAACGACGCCGGGCTGTCGGCCGACGGCGTGGTGGAGCGGGCCACCGATCACGTCTGGTCGCCGGTGGTGGAGTTCCTCGACCGGGAGCAGGCGTCGGTGGCGGTGGTGGGCTCGCGCCGTCTCGGCGCCATCCGCGCGGGTGTGCTCGGCGGCTTCTCGGGCGGCCTGGTCCACCACTCGCGCCGTCCCGTCCTGGTGGTCCCCCGGCCGTGATCACCGTCGTGGTCGCGGACGGCCACGCGATCGTCCGCAGCGGCGTGCGGCTGCTCCTCGATGCCGAGGACGACCTGGAGGTCGTGGCCGAGGCCGACGACGTGCACACCGCCCTCCGCCACGTCCGGGCAAGCCAGCCCTCCGTCCTGATCATGGACCCGGGCGACGCGAGCGAGGTCGCGGCGGCGTCGGCCGACACGAACGTGGTCGTCCTCACCATGCAGAACGACCCGGCGTTCGCCCGCGAGGCGCTACGGGCGGGCGCGCTCGGCTACGTGCTGAAGGAGGCGGCGGACACCCAGCTCGTGGAGGCCGTGCGCATGGCCGCCGAGGGCCGGACCTACCTGCACCCGGAGCTCGGCGCGCGCATGGCCACCGAGCCCGCCAAGCCGGAGGGCCCGCCGGACGACCTGACCGAGCGCGAGGTGGCGGTGCTGCGGCTGATCGCGCTGGGCCACACGAACAACGAGATCGCCGAGCAGCTCTTTCTGAGCCTGCGGACTGTGGAGTCGCACCGCGCCCACATCCAGCAGAAGCTGCGCGCGTCCAGGCGCGCGGAGCTGGTCCGCTACGCGCTGGACCACGGGCTGATCAGCGCAAGCTAGGGGCCGGTGGTTCCGGAGCCGGAGCCGCTCGAACCGCCGGAGCTCGCGGTCGCGCCCGGCGGATTGAGGAAGAGGAACACGCTGGCGTCCTGCCCCTGCTGAAGCTCGAACTCGAACAGGTCGCGCCCGGTGAGACGGTCGATCAGATCCTTGTTGGCGCCCGCCCGGAGCGACGTGATCGACGGTGGAGGCGAGGGCAGCGTGAAGCGGACCGGGAGGGCAAGCTGCTGGTTCACGTCGCCGCGGCGGAAGAACATCGCCACCGACGGGTCCGGAACGTTCCCCTTCTTGTCGCGCCCGGGCGGCATCAGGACCACCACCTGCTTCACGTCCTTCACGTAGTGGAACGTGTAGAGCGCCAGCTCGAGCGCCTCGCGCCGCAGGAGCAGCATGCGCTCGACCGATGGCTTGCCCGACTTGATCGAGCACTTGGTGCCCATGCCGCAGAGGATGAAAAGCGCGCCCTTGCCGCTCAGCGGCGTGTAGTCGTTTGCGTTCGGGTGCAGCACCACGCGCACGGGCAGGCCCGCTATCTGCAGCGGGCCGCCCTCCACGGCCACGAGCTGCTGCCCGTCGGCCATGCGGTAGTTGGGCGCGATGTGATCCGCGATCTGCTTGAGCGCGTCCTCGCCGCCGCCGCTGGGCTTCCACTGAGACCAGTCGGGCGGCTTCGGCGGCCGCCCGGCCACCACGAAGATCGCCGCCGCGGCCACCGCCGCGAGGCCGAACCCCGCGAGCGCCGCCGTGACCAAGCGGAACTTGTGCAGGTGAGCCTGCTCGTAGGGCACGTACTGCTGCAGCTCACGCTTGGGCTGCGGCTCCAGCTCGTGAGCGACGCGCTCCAGCTCCCTGCCGTGCTGCTCTTCCGGAAGGTCTCCGCTGCCCTCAGTGGGTGGGTTCACATCTTCGGCCATGCCGCCTCGTCGAGGAGATCGATCTCCGGCACCTTCAGTCTTGCCCGATCGAGGAGTTCCACAACCTCGTCGCCGTGCATCTCACGGCGCTCGACGAGCACTTCCGCGATCTGCTCGATCTTGTCCTTGTTCAGCAACACGAGGTTGTAGGCGGTCACGTACGCCTGGCCCAGCAGGATCGCAACGGAACGCCGCTTCTCCCGGTCACCGAGCACGGCGTCCAGCGGGTTCTGTGAAAGCGCGTTGCCGCTGCCCGCACGGTTCATGATCTGGCTTCCGATCCTCTCGAAGCGCTCCATGATCTCCTCGGTCTTTTCCTCGCGCTCGACCTCATGCAGGCGACCGTCGAGCTCCACGGGTTCGGGGCCCATCGCGCACCTGCCCACCATCCACTTGGCGGCGTTGGTGGCCGAATACACGTCGCCGCCGACACCGGTCGAGTTCTCGCTGTAGAAGACCCGTTCGGCGGCCATCGCCCCGAGGGTCCAGATCAGCTTCGCCACCTCCTCGTGGCGCCAGGATGAGAAGCGCTCCTCCTGCTGAATGGCCTGGTGGTGGCCCAGCGAGCCCGAGCGCATGCGGATCGACAGGCGCGTGGAGAGCACGCCCTCCATGTAGACGTGGCTGGTGGCGGCGTGGCCGGCCTCGTGGATCGCCACCGCGCGGGTCTCCTCGGGGACGTACTCGATGCCAACCGCCGTGCCGGTCTCCACGGTGGTCATCGCCTCCACGATGTCGGTCCATTCGAAAAACGGGCGCTCGTCGGAGTGCGCGTAGGTGAGCGCCATCGAGCAGACCTGCTCGATCATCGCCGGCGAGTAGCCGTTCGTGATGCGCGCCAGCTCGTCACGCCGCTTGTCCGTGTCGAGCTCGGGATCGTGGTCCACCTTCGCCATGTACAGGTCGAAGATGTCCTTTCGGTCGTTCTTCGTGGGGGTGCGGAACCAGATGTGGCGGCCCATGCGGCCCGGGCGGATCAGCGCGGGGTCGAGCGCTTCGATCGGCACGTTGGTGGCGCCGATGAAGTAGATCTGGTGCGGCAGCGGCTTGGGCTTCGGCAGCCGCAGCTTCATCGGCCCGATCTTCTGCGGCACGATGTACATCGCGTCGAGGAAGGTGTTGAGCCGGTTCGTCAGGACGCGGCGGAGCAGCGGCGGGTCATCGATGCCGTCCATCTGGACGAGCAGCTGGTTCAGGGCCATTCCGCCGCCGCCGAACATGCCCGGAATCATCTGGCGCGCGATGTTGTCGAGCTTGCCGTAGATCGGCGGCATCGTCGTGGCCGGCTCCGTGCCGCGCTCTGCGAACACGCGGTCGCGCCACGCGCGGGTCTCGAGGATCAGATCGCCGGTCGGGGTGATCGAGCCATTCGGCCCGAAGAAGAGCTGGTCGTGGATCGTGCCCGGCCCGGCCACCGCCGGGGCGCCCGTATGGGTGCCCTGCAGCGCCTGGCGGCGCATGCCCACCGCGTCGATCTCGTCGATGAACACGATGCACTGACCGCCCCATTTGGCCGCGAGCTTCTTGGCCTTGCGCACGAGGATCATGACGACCACCACGTCCAGACCGATGAACGTCTGGGCGAAGCCCGAGCCCGGCATCGTCACGAACGGCGAGTTGAAGCCGGTGGCGATCGCCTTC
>DATNBJ010000447.1:0-9326 GCA_035572055.1 Thermoleophilaceae bacterium
CGCGGTACCACGTCGAAGTTGTTCTCAGGAGGCGGCGACTGCACGAACCACTCCAGGGTATTGCCCTGCCAGGGGTCGTTGCCCGCCTTCTTGCCCTTCTTGACGCTGATCACGCAGTTGAGCACGGTGAGGAGGACGCCCACGCCGAGGATGAACGAGCCGACCGTCGAGATCATGTTGAGCGTGCCCCACTGGCCGCTGTCGTAGGTGTAGATGCGCCGCGGCATGCCCTCGAGGCCGAGCGAGTGCTGGATGAGGAAGGTGGCGTTGAAGCCGATGAACATCAGCCAGAACGACCACTTTCCGAGCGACTCCGACATCAGCCTGCCCGACATCTTCGGGTACCAGTAGTAGAGCCCGGCGAAGATGCCGAACACGCTGCCGCCGAACAGCACGTAGTGGATGTGAGCCACCACGAAGTAGGTGTCCTGGAGTTGCCAGTCCACCGGGAACACGGCGACGATCACGCCGGAGATGCCGCCGATCAGGAACTGCCCGATGAACCCGCAGGCGAAGTACATGGGCGTCTTGAACACGAGCGCGCCGCGCCACATGGTGGCTATCCAGTTGAAGATCTTGATGCCCGTGGGCACCGCGATGGCGAACGACGAGAGCATGAAGAACGCCAGCACCACGATCGGGGTGGGCGTGGTGAACATGTGGTGCGCCCACACGAGCATCCCGAGGAATGCGATGGCCGCGGTCGACGCCGCGATGGCCTTGTAGCCGAAGATCGGCTTCCGCGAGAAGACCGGGATGATCTCCGAGATCATCCCGAACGCGGGCAGGATCATGATGTAGACCTCGGGGTGCCCGAAGAACCAGAAGAGATGCTGCCATAGCAGCGGGTCCCCGCCCTGCGCCACGTCGAAGAAGCCGGTGCCGAAGTGGCGGTCGGTGAGCAGCATGGTGACCGCGGCAGCCACCGACGGCAGCGCCAGCACCAGCAGGTAGCTGTAGACGAGGATCCCCCACACGAACAGCGGCATGCGCGACCAGCCCATGCCCCGCGCGCGCATGTTGTGGATCGTGGCGATGAAGTTGATCGCGCCGAGAATCGACGACAGGCCCGTGAGATGGATCAGGAAGATCCAGGCGTCGATCCCGTTGCTCGGGTTGAAGGCGTTGTCGGACAGCGGCGCGTAGAACGTCCAGCCGGCGTTCGGCGGCTCGAAGAACACCGAGGTGTAGAAGACGATCCCGCCGAACAGGAGCAGCCAGAACGACAGCGCGTTCAGCCGCGGGAACGCCATGTCGCGGGCGCCGATCATCAGCGGGACGAAGTAGTTGCCGAAGCCCGCCAGCACCGGGACGACGAACAGGAACACCATCGTCGTGCCGTGGATCGTGACCAGGGCGTTGTAGGTCGGCGGGTGGATCAGCGTGTTGTCCGCCACCGAGAGCTGGAGGCGCATCATCAGCGCCTCCACGCCACCGAGCATGAAGAACAGGAAGGTCGAGTAGATGTAGAGCAGCCCGATCTTCTTGTGATCGGTGGTGGACAGCCAGCCGAGCCAGCCGCTGGGCTTGTCGCGCACGCCGCGCGTGAGGACCTCGGGCCGCGGGATCTGCGGTCGCGGCGTGGTCAGCGGTGCGTCGGCTGTCTGCTCAGGTGTCGACACGTATCAGCTCCCCTGTCCGGCCTTCCGTGCTGCCGCGAGCTCCTGCTGCGAGGAGAGGATGTCCTGCCGCTGCTGCGTCAGCCAGGCCGAGTACTGATCGGGCGGGACCGCCCGCACCTCGGCGCGCATGTCAGCGTGGTTGTTGCCGCAGAGCTCGGCGCACTGGCCGGGGTAGATGCCCGGCTTCGAGATCTTGAACCAGGTGTAGTTGTTGTGGCCCGGGATCGCGTCGGCCTTGCCGCCGAGCTTCGGGATCCACCACGAGTGGGCCACGTCGGACGAGTTGATCTGCAGGACGACCGTGGTGTTCGTCGGCACCACCATCTCGTAGTACGAGAAGACCGGCCGGTTCTCCGTGAGCCGCGGCCGGGCGCTGATGTAGTCGTAGCGCCAGATGTACTGCTGGCCGACCACGTTGATCCGCAGCGCCTTGCCGTTCGGCGGCTTCGGCTGCTCGAGGGAGGCGAACTCGATGCCCGCGAGCTGCTGCAGGCCGTTCGCGCTCGAGTTCGGCGGGTTCTTGATGTCGGGCAGGAACACGAACGTGACCGCCGCGATGCCCGCCACGATCACCGCCGCCGCGATCGTCCAGCCCACCTCGAGCGGCGTGTTGCCGTGCACCAACGCGGGCTCCGGGCCGCCGCGCCGCCGGCGGAACCTGATGACCGAGTAGATCAGCAGCCCCTCGACCAGGACGAAGATCACCGCTCCGATGATCAGGACGATCAGGAAGAGCGTGTGGATGTCGTGGGCGTTCCGCGAGCCGCCGCCGTCCTCGGGCGAGATCGCGTCGCCCCAGGCAGCGGACACGAAGAGGAGCGAGAGCACGAGTGCTCCCGCCAGCGCGACTCCGATCCGACTACGACGCCTGGGGACGGGCAAAGCGCGCGCAATCATAACGAGGGGACTGGCCCCTCAAAGCCCCCTGCTACTTAGTGGCAAATGGCGCTTCGGATCTGGGGTCTCGGGTCTCGGGTCAGCGGATCAGCTCCAACGCCTCTATCTCGCCGCTCCAGTACGTGAAGGGGCCGTCGGGCAGGTCCCAGCGCACCTCGGCCTTCCGGGGCAGGCGGACTCCGCTCAGGTCCACGTAGTCGCTGAAGCTGCCGGACCAGGGCGTGGGGGCGCCCTTGTCCTCGAGCCGTGGCCGCGAGTCGGCCGAAACGCCGGTGATGTCGCCGTCCTCACCCAGCTCGATCGTGAGCGCCACCCGGGTCCCGCCCGAGTCGGTCGAGACCTCCACGTGCCGGGCGTCGATCTCCCTGAACTCGATCTCGTGGTTGGCGAGGAAGGCCTGGGGCACCCAGGGCAGCTCGCCGAGGTAGCGGAACGCCTGGCCCTCGGAGACCGCCGGGCCCTTCTCGCGCGTGAGCGGGATCGAGCCGAACAGCTTCGACTCGAGCGACCCCTGGCCCCGCCGGAAGCGGTCCACCACCTTGAGGGTCGCGAACCCGGCGATCTTGAACTTCGCGCGCCAGACGAAGGCCACGCCGTCCACCGAGTACTCCTGCACGGCCGTGAAGCTCTTGGGCCGGGCGCCCGGCTTGAGCCACATCTCGCCGGTCTGGCGGATGCGCACGCGCCGCGGCACGTTGTCCAGATCGGGCAGCGCGCGCTCTACGTACGGCTCGAGCGCGAGGGGCAGGTCCCCGAGACCCGAGACCCGAGACTCGTCACCTTCCAACGAACTCCGCATCCCGCTTTTCGACAAAGGCCGTCACGCCTTCGACGAAGTCCTGTGTGCGGGCCATCTCCTGCTGGAGGTCGGCCTCGAGGTCGAGCTGCTCGTCCATGTTGGGATAGAGCACATTGTTCAGGGCCTTCTTGGATGACGCGTAAGAGCGAGTCGGGCCGGCAGCGAGCCTGGCCGCCAGCTCGTTCGCCTCGTCCATCAGCCTGTCGTCGGGGTGGACGAAGTTCACGAGCCCCCACTCGAGCGCCTGGGGCGCCGGCACGCGCTCGCCGAGCAGCGCCATCTGGAACGCGCGCGCCTTGCCGACCGCCGCCGGCACGAGGAGGGTCGAGCCGCCGTCGGGCATCAGCCCGATGTTCACGAACGCGAGCAGGAAGTAGGCCGACTCGGCCGCGAGGATCAGGTCGCAGGCGAACGCCAGCGACGCGCCGATGCCCACCGCCGGACCGTTCACGGCGGCCACCACGGGCTTCTCGATCCGCCGGATCTTGGTGATCGCCGGGTGGTAGATCTCGTCGAGCTCCTTCTTCACGTCGGGACGGCCGTCGTCGGGGTGCGGGTTGAAGCCGGCCTTCAGGTCGGCTCCCGAGGAGAAGGCGCGGCCGGCCCCCGTGATCAGCAGCGCACGCACCGACTCGTCCGCCGCGGCCCGGTCGAGCACATCGTTCAACTCGACCCCGAAGTCGTGGATCCACGCGTTGAGCCGGTCCGGACGGTTGAGCGTCAGCCGTCCAATGCCCCCGTCCTGCTCCCAGACCAGCGTCTCGTAACTCATTCGCTCTCCTGTCGCCGTGGCGGACTCGCAATATTGTCGATTCGATGCTGCTCGAGGCGCTCGACTGGATCGGCCACTCCGGCTTTCGGCTCCGTGCCGGGCGCGCGAACGTCTACATCGACCCGTACCGAGTGTCGCCGGACGCGCCCAAGGCCGACCTGATCCTGGTCACACACGGGCACTACGACCACTTCTCGCCCCAGGACATCGAGCGGCTCACGCAGAAGGGCACCGTGCTGGTCGCGCCGGCCGCGGTGGCAGAGCGCGTGACCGGCCGTGTGATCTCGATCGCGCCCGGCGAGATGATCGAGGACGAGCTCGTGCGCGGGGTGGCGGTGGCGGCCATCGCCGCGTACAACACCTCGAAACGCAACGCCGACGGCCAGGTCTTCCATCCGCGTGAGGCCGGCTTCGTGGGCTACGACCTGAACGTCCGCGGCGAGCGCCTGTACCACGCGGGCGACACCGACGTGATCCCGGAGATGGACGCGGTGACCGGCGTGGACGTGGCGCTGCTGCCGGTGAGCGGGACCTACGTGATGACGGCCGACGAGGCCGCCGAGGCGGCGCGCCGGATCGCTCCGCGGGTGGCCGTCCCGATGCACTGGGGAGAGAACATTGGCTCGCGCGAGGACGCGGTAGCGTTCGCCGAGCTGGCGCCGGTCGAGGTCCAGATCATGGAGAAGGTGGGGTAATGGATCGAACGCAGGTCGCACTCAAGGCCATGGCTCGCGAGGATCCGGAGCTTGCGGCCCGGATCGTGCTGCAGACGCTGCCGGCCGCCGCGGCCCAGATCCCCGGCCGGCTGACATTCGACATCGACGTGGAGGGACTGGGCAGCCACCGCGTCGCGGTTGCCGACGGATCCGCGAAAGTCGGGCCCGCCAACGGCGACGGCGAAGCGGAGTTCGGTCTGGAGATGGATTCGAAGACGCTGGCCGAGCTCGTGGCCGGTGCGCGCCCGCTCGGCCTGATGCTGTCCGGCCGCCTGCACGTGACGGGCAAGCGCCGGCGCGCGCTGCGGCTTCGCGCGCTGGCGAACGCGAAGCCCTCGCTCTCCGAGGTCGTCGCGAACGGAGGCCATGTCGATCCCGACGCCCTGTATCGCTCCCTCGCCTACCTGATCGACCCCGAGTGGACCCGCGGCCACACCTTCGTGGTCTGTTACGAGCTCACCGGCGATCCTGGCGGCCGCTGGTACGTGCACGTGAACGACGGACAGCCGGTGACCGTGACCACGGACGGCGAGGCCGACTGCACATTCAGCTTCTCGCCCGAGACCTTCAACGGCCTGGTGGGCGGCACGCTGACCCCGACCGACGCCGCGCGCTTCCAGCGCACCAAGATGAGCGGCACGATCCACTACGGCACGCTGCTGGGCCGCTGGATCGACCGCTCGCAGGGCAACGACGACGAGGAGCTCGAGCGCGAGCGGCGCCAGCGCGAGCTGCAGCAGAGCCGGCTCGGGAGCTGGGGAGCGTCTAGCGGCAACGGCGTGAGCCCGGGCCAGGGCGATCCCGCCCACGACTCCGAGGGCGCGCGCCGCTCGGGCGGCGGCCTGCTGAGCTACCAGGAGCTGTACGCCCTCTGGGAGCGCCAGAACTGGAGCGCCCACGAGATCGACTTCAGCGTGGACCGCGAGCAGTGGCTCGCCACCCCGACCGCCTCACAGGTGGACACCGCCTGGAGCCTCGCCTCGTTCTACATCGGCGAGGAGCGCGTGACCGCCGACCTGGCGCCGTTCCTGCTGGCCGCCCCGAGCGGCGAGGTGGAGCTGTTCCTCGCCACCCAGCTCGTGGACGAGGCACGCCACACCGCCATGTTCGACCGCTTCGGCTCCGAGGTGATGGCGCTGTCGGGCGACGACCTGCGCAGCCGCCTGCGCGAGCTCGAGCGCACGATGCTCTCGCCCTGGCGCGAGCTTTTCGACGGCGCGCTGCACGAGATCGCCGAGCGGATCAAGGCGAAGCCCGACGACCTCGACCTGTTCGTGGACGGGATCGTGACCTACCACATGGTCATCGAGGGAGTGCTCGCCATGACGGGCCAGCGGCTGATCGGCCAGTACATGGAGGACCACGACCTCTACCCGGGCTTCGTCAAGGGCTTCTCGCTCATCGAGCGCGACGAGCACCGGCACATCGCGTTCGGCGTGCGCTTCCTCAAGGACGCGCTCGACCAGGAGCCGCGCTACGGCGAGCGGATCGTGAACCGGGTGGCCGAGCTGGTGCCGCGCGCGGCGCACGTGTTCGTGCCGCCCTACGCGGACAGCGCGAAGGAGTTCGTCTCCTACGGCTACGACTCGCGGATGATCTACGGCTACGCGTACCGCAGCCTCAAGCGGCGGATGGGCGTGCTCGGACTCGAGTGCCCGCCGGCGGACGAGCTGATGCCGGGACCGATCGAGGAAGCCGCGGCGGTCGTCGCCTAGGCCGCGGCTTCGGGCCGGCTGGAGTGGTCTCCGCGGCCGACCTCGAACCACACCGTGGTGCCCTTCTCGCGCACCACGCCCCAGCGCTCGGAGAGCTGGTCGATCAGGAACAGCCCCCAGCCGGTGACCTCGTCCTCGGTGGGGCGGCTGGCGTCGGGCTCAAAGCCCGGGCCGTCGTCGGTCACCTCGATGCGGATCATGTCGGACTGCACGGAGACCTTCAGGCCGATCGAGTCCTCGGGGCCGACGCCCGCATGCTGGACGCTGTTCTTCACGGCCTCGGTCACGAGCAGACGCAGGTCCTGAGCGAGGACCGGGTCGAGCTCGGCGTCGAGGTTGTCCAGGGCAAGGCGCGCCGCCGTAGCGGCGTACGGTCCACCTGCCAGCTCGAACTCACGCTCCGTTGCGGTCGACAAAAGGATCCCCCGCCCTAGTGGTCTTCCACCTCTCCGGGCATCGAACAGCGGAAACATACCTGGGTCCCCCGGTCGGAGGGTCCGGGGCGAGCCCTATACTGCGCCCGCCTTGAGGTCATCGCGCGCCCTACGCACCGTCGCGCTGGGTGCAGTGGTGGCCGGGTTCGCGGCCCCGCTGGTCCGGCGGCGGCTGAAGCTGAGGCCGGTCGTGGTCTCGGCGCTGGCCTGGCAGGCCCCAGTCGCGATGGCGATCGCGACTCCTCGTTCCGCACTGCGGGACGCCGCCATCTACGGGCTGCAGATGTGGGCATACCTGGCTCACTACGAGATGCCGAACGACGATCACGAGCGGCTCCTGGAGCGCCTGCACGTGACCTACCCGATCAGGGCGGACAACGTGCTCGGCCTCGGTACCCCGCCGACGGTGCGGCTGCAGCGCTCGCTCGGCGAGCCGGGGCGGGTCTTCCCTCATGACCTGGCGCTCGCCGGAATCCACTGGAGCTGGTTCATGGTCCCGCACGGCACCGTGGCCTACATCCTGCTGCGCCGCCGCGAGCAGTTCCCGCGCGCGGCGGCGATGATGGCGGCGGTCTTCGACGCCGGAGTCGTCGTCTACTGGCTGCTGCCCACGGCGCCGCCCTGGTGGGCCGGGAGCAACGGGCACATGGTCCACGTCCGCCGCATCATGGTGGAGGCGGGAGAGCACTTCTGGGGACGCGCCTGGAAGCCTCTCTACGATTTCCTGGGCGGGAACCCATTTGCCGCAATGCCCTCGCTTCACTTCGCAACATCGGTGATGGCCGCTCACGTTCTCTCAGACGTGGGTCCGCTGCCCGGTACCGCAGGCTGGGTATACGCGATCTCCCTCGGGTTCGCGCTCGTCTACCTCGGCGAGCACTACGCGGCGGACCTGCTGGCCGGTCTCGTGCTGGCCGAGGGCGTGCGCGCGATCGCGCCGCGCGCCGAGCGCGCGCTGCTGCCCCTGGCGCGCGCGGTCCAGCGACTCGAGCCGGGGGCGGCCTGATGCCGGAGCGCGCCCCGGTCGACCCCGAGCATCCGGAGCTCGAGCCCACGGTCGAGATCGAGCAGGCCGGCACCCGCCTGCTGGGCGACCGCCGCCGGGTGCTCACGGTGCTCGCGGCGTTCGTGCTGCTCATCGTGGGCATCTACGTGCTGCTGCCGAAGGTGGTGGGGCTGCATGACGCGCTCGATCGCCTGAGCGATCCGAACTGGGCGTGGATCGCCGTGGCACTGGCGTTCTGCGTGGCTTCGTTCCTCGCCTACGCGGCGCTGTTCCGCGGCATCCTGCGGGGCGGCGAGCACGACGTCGACGTCTACCGCCGGATCGACCTGTCGGCGTCCTACAAGATCACGATGGCGGCGCGGGCGGCCACCACGCTGTTCTCCGCCGCGGGCGCCGGCGGCATCGCGCTCACCTACTGGGCGTTGCGCAAGGCGGGGATGGAGCGGCGCCAGGCGGCCAGCCGGATGATCGCTTTCCTCGTTCTGCTCTACACGGTGTACGCGGCGGCGCTGATCGTGTTCGGCGTGCTTCTGCGCGCGGGCGTGCTGAGCGGCGACAACCCGGTGGGTGGCACGATCGTGCCCGCCGCGATCGCGGTCGTGTGCTTCCTGATCGCCGGGTTGTTCGCCCTGATCCCCGCCGACCTCGAGCGCCGCATCGTCACGATCCAGGGCCACCCGCACATGGCCCGAATCACCCGACGCCTGGCCACCGGGCCCGCGACGGTGGCCAGCGGCGTGCGGACGGCACTCGGCTACATACGCCACCCGCGCAGCGGCGCCGAGGCGGTGGCCGGCGCCGTCGGCTACTGGCTCTGCATGGTGGGGATCCTGTGGGCGTGCTTCCACGCGTTCGGCGGGGGTGTGCCGATGGGGATCGTGATCCAGGGCTTCTTCGTGGGCATGGTGGCCAACCTGGCGCCCTCGCCGGCCGCCGGTGTCGGCACCCTGGACGCCGGGATGATCGGCGCCTTCCTGCTGTTCGGGGTCCCCAGCTCTATCGTGTTCCCGGCGGTGTTCTCGTTCCGCATAATCGGCTTCTGGTTGCCGATTGTGCCGGGCGTCATCGGGTACTTCCAGCTTCGCCGCCTCGTCTCGGAGTGGGCGGAGGACGAGTCCGGGAGTGCCTATACTTCAGTTAGTAAAGTGACCGCGGAGGCTAAGTGAGCGAGATCGAGAACGTGATCATCATCGGTAGCGGGCCGGCCGGATACACCGCCGCCCTCTACACCTCTCGCGCCGACCTGCGCCCGCTCGTGATCGAGGGCTTCCTCTGGGGCGGGCTGCTTCAGCAGACCACCGACGTGGAGAACTACCCGGGCTTCCCGGAGGGGATCATGGGCCCGGAGCTGATGCAGAAGTTCCG
>DATNBJ010000448.1:0-11166 GCA_035572055.1 Thermoleophilaceae bacterium
CGCGCTCGACATCGGCGCGCTGATCGCGGGCGCCAAGTACCGCGGCGAGTTCGAGGACCGGCTGAAGGCCGTGCTCAAGGAGGTCTCCGAGGCCGAGGGCCAGATCATCCTGTTCCTCGACGAGCTGCACACGATCGTCGGAGCGGGCGCCGCGGAGGGCGCGGTCGACGCCGCGAACCTCCTGAAGCCGATGCTCGCGCGCGGAGAGCTGCGCGCCGTCGGCGCGACGACGCTCGACGAGTACCGCAAGCACATCGAGAAGGACGCGGCGCTCGAGCGCCGCTTCCAGCCGGTGCTCGTGGCGGAGCCGAGCGTGGAGGACACGATCGCGATCCTGCGCGGGCTGAAGGAGCGCTACGAGGTGCACCACCAGGTGCGCATCCAGGACTCCGCGATCGTCGCCGCGGCGATGCTGTCCCACCGCTACATCGCGGACCGCTTCCTGCCCGACAAGGCGATCGACCTGATCGACGAGGCCGCCTCGCGGCTGCGCATCGAGATCGACTCGGTGCCGGTGGAGATCGACGAGGTCGAGCGCCGCATCATGCAGCTCGAGATCGAGCTCCAGGCGCTGTCCAAGGAGTCCGACGACGCGAGCGCGGCTCGGCGCGAGGCGATCGAGCGGGAGCTCGCCGAGCTGCGTGAGCAGCGCGACGCGATGAAGGCCGAGTGGGAGACGGAGAAGTCGGCGATCGACGCGATCTCCGACCTCAAGACCCGCCTCGACGAGGCCCATCGCGAGGCCGAGCGGGCCGAGCGCGAGACCGACCTGCAGCGCGCCGCCGAGCTCCGCTACGGCGTGATCCCCGAGCTCGAGCAGTCGCTCGAGGCGGCGGAGTCGCAGAGCGGCGGCGACGTGCGCTTCTTCAAGGAGGAGGTCGACGACGAGGACGTGGCCGAGGTCGTGGCCAAGTGGACGGGCATCCCGGTCTCCAAGCTGATGGAGGGCGAGGTGGAGAAGCTGATCCAGATGGAGCAGCGGCTCCACGAGCGGGTGGTCGGGCAGGACGAGGCGGTCGAGGCGGTGTCGAACGCGCTGCGCCGCTCACGCGCGGGACTTCAGGACCCCAATCGCCCGATCGGCACGTTCCTGTTCCTCGGCCCGACCGGCGTCGGCAAGACCGAGCTGGCCCGGGCGCTCGCCGAGTTCATGTTCGACTCCGAGCAGGCGATCATCCGCATCGACATGTCGGAGTACATGGAGAAGCACTCCGTGTCCCGGCTGGTGGGTGCCCCGCCCGGCTACATCGGCTACGACGAGGGCGGCCAGCTCACAGAGGCGGTGCGCCGGCGGCCCTACTCGGTGGTGCTGCTCGACGAGATCGAGAAGGCGCACCCCGACGTGTTCAACGTGCTGCTGCAGGTGATGGACGATGGCCGTCTGACCGACGGCCAGGGTCGCACCGTGGACTTCAAGAACACGGTGCTGATCATGACCTCGAACGTCGCCGGCGGGCTGGAGGGCGTGCAGGCCACGTTCAAGCCCGAGTTCATCAACCGGCTCGACGAGATCGTCCAGTTCCACCAGCTCTCCCGCGAGGAGATCGGCGAGATCGTCGACCTACAGGTGGAGAAGCTGGCCGGCCGCGTGAGCGAGCGGGGCATCGAGATCGAGCTGACCGGCGACGCGCGCACGCTGCTGGGCAACCTGGGTTACGACCCGACCTACGGCGCCCGGCCGCTGCGGCGGGTGATCCAGAAGCAGTTGATCGACAAGCTGGCGCTGGCGCTGCTCGAAGGCGAGTTCCAGGCCGGCGACCGCGTGCTGGTGGACGCCGTGAACGGCGGGCTGGCCTTCAGCAAGCAGCCGGCTCCCGCGGTCGCGGCGGCCTAGCTCAGCTCATCTGCTTGCGACGGTTCTCCGCCTCCGCGCGGAGCAGCTTCGCGCGCTCGCGCGCGAGACGGCCCTGCTCCCACAGCGCCGCGGAATTCTCGACATGCTCGAACGAGTTCTCCACCACGTTCCGGCGTTCGATCTCCCGCACCAGTCTCTCTGGGCTCTGCGGGGGTAGCTTCTCCCGCTCCTCCCCCAGACGCGCTCGGGCTGCTTCCCGCACGTAGTGCGCAACGCTTTCGCCGTTGCGTGCGGCAGCAGCCTCGAGCTCGACCCACAGCTCCTCGGTGAAGCGGATCGTCGTCTGATGGGAGTTTCGGAGGGCCCGCCGTGCCATATAAGCGATATCCTAATACCCTACACCCGATATCGGAGCGATATCGCATGGCGACGACGGAATCGCAGCTAGCCAACCTGGCCCGCCTGGTTCAGCACCCGGGGGACTCGACCGAGACTCCGCAGGGTGCGCTGCTCGCGCAGGTTTCCAACACGGTCGTCGGGCTCTATAAGCGTCTCTACGGCAAGGGCCCGACCAAGGCGCGCTCGTACTTCCTCGACGGCGCGGTGGTCACCGTGCTGCGCGGCGGCCTCACGCGGGCTGAGCTGACCCTGATCGAGAACGGCCGCGCCGACATCGTGAGGAGACAGCGCCAGGAGTTCCAGGAGGCCGTGGGGCACGAGTTCGTACAGGCGGTCAGCGCCGTGCTCGGCCGGAAGGTGGTCGCGTTCACGAGCGCGATGCACGAAGGACCCGATCTGAGCGTCGAGGTCTTCGTGCTCGAGGACGACGGCCGGCCCGAGAACGGTTCCTGACGCTCCCGGCCCGCGGTGGGACAATCGCCTGGTGGCGTCCACGAGCCAGGAGCCGACTCGACGGCACCGTGACCTAATAGTCGCGGGGGCGTCCGCGGGCGGAGTCGAGGCGCTCGCCAAGCTCGTGGCGGACCTGCCGCCGGAGCTGCCGGCGGCGATGCTCGTGGTCCTGCATGTGCTCTCCACCGGCACGAGCGTTTTGCCGAACATCCTCGACCGCGCCGGGCCATTGCCCGCCACCAGCGCACGACACCACGAGTTGATCGAGCGCGGGCACATCTACGTCGCGCCGCCGGACCATCACATGCTCGTGGCGGACGATCACATCGAGCTCACGCACGGCCCGCGCGAGAACGGGCACCGGCCCGCGATCGATCCGCTCTTTCGGAGCGCCGCGCGCAGCCACGGCGAGCGCGTCATCGCCGTGGTGCTGTCCGGCGCGCTCGACGACGGCACCGCCGGCCTCCAGGTCGTCCAGCGGGCGGGCGGCACGACGCTCGTGCAGGATCCGGACGAGGCGCTCTATGAGGGCATGCCACGGAGCGCCATCGAGCACGGCGCTGCCGATCATGTCGTGGAGCTCCGCGCGATGGCGGACGCGATCTGTGACCTGATCGACTCGCCGATCGAGGCCGCCGCTGATCCCGAGCCCGTTCCTGAACTGGATCATGGCCCTCTTGACATCGCCGAGCGGGCGCCGCTGAGGGGCGACGCGAGCGGGCTCACCTGCCCGGAGTGTGGCGGCGCGCTGTGGGAGCAGCAGGACGGCGACGTGGTGCGCTTCCGCTGTCACGTGGGCCACGCCTACTCGGCGGAGAGCATGCAGGCCGAGCAGGGCCTGGCCCTCGAGGCCGCCCTGTGGTCTGCGCTGCGGAGCCTCGAGGAGCGCGCCGGCCTGTTCAGGCGCCTCGCGCGCCGGTTGGCGGCGTCGGCTGAGACCGAGCAGCGGTACGAGCGCAAGGCGGCCGAAATGGTCAGGCATGCCGACGCGGTGAGGCAGACGATCGCCGACCTCGGCCGTGCGCCGGCGCCGCCCAGCACCAACGAAGGTGAATCCGCCGCATGACCGGCGCGCACCCGGGAGCTTCCGATGAACCCGACTCAGCTGAGCTGGCGTCGCTTCTCGAATACCTGAAGACGGACCGCGGCTTCGACTTCGACGGCTACAAGCGCAGCAGCCTGGAGCGCCGGTTCCGCAAGCGGATGGATGCGGTCGGCGTGCAGGGCTACGCCGACTACGAGGACTACCTGCAGGTCCACCCCGGCGAGTTCCGGGAGCTGTTCGACACCATCCTCATCAACGTCACCGGCTTCTTCCGTGACCAGGCCGCGTGGGACTTCCTCCGCGACGACGTGATTCCGAAGCTGCTCGAGGACGCGCCGCCCGGGCACCCGATCCGCGTGTGGTCAGCGGCCTGTGCATCTGGGGAGGAGGCGTACACGGCGGCCATCCTGCTCGCGGAGGCGATGGGCGAGGACGACTTCCGCCGCCGCGTGAAGATCTACGCGACGGACGTGGACGAGGACGCGCTGGCGGCGGCCCGGCACGGGGCCTTTCCGTCGCGTGCGCTCGAGTCCGTATCCGACTCGATCCGGGACACCTACTTCGAGCCGGGCGGGGACGAGTACGTCTTCCGCGCCGATCTCCGCCGCTCGCTGATCTTCGGCCGGAACGACCTGGTGCAAGACGCCCCGATCTCACGCGTGGATCTCCTGATCTCTCGCAACGCCCTCATCTACTTCACCTCGGAGGCGCAGGCGCGCATCCTCACCCGCTTCCACTTCTCGCTGCGCGACACGGGCTTTCTGTTCCTCGGCAAGTCCGAGACGCTGACCGCTCAGACCGATCGGTTCGCTCCATACAACCTCAAGTGGCGCGTCTACAGGAAGGTTCCGCGCGAGCCGTCGGCCGACCGGCTAGTGATAGCGCCTCAGTTCCGCTTCGGGCACGAGGCCTCCGAGCGCTACTCGCGTCTGGTCGAAAACTCGGCTGACGTCTCGCCGGTGGCTCAGCTCACGGTTGACCGGCGCGGCCTCCTGGTGGCCGCGAACGAGGTCGCTCGGGAGATGTTCGACATCGCGACGCTGAATCTCGGCCGTCCCCTCAGCGACCTCGGGGTCTCCTACAAGCCCATCGAGCTGCGCTCACTTCTCGACGAGGCCTACCGGGACCGGCGCCAGGTGGATGCGGGCCGCGCCAGCCTGACCTCGGCGGACGGCGAGCGCGTCTTCCACGTCCACGTCACGCCGCTCTACGCCGACTCCGACTCCGGCGAGAGCCTCGGGGCGAGCGTGACCTTCGTCGACGTGACGTCGGTCGCCAAGCTCGACGACCGGCATCGGACGATCGAGCGGGAGCTCGAGAACGCCTACGAGGAGCTCCAGTCGACCGTCGAGGAGCTGGAGACGACGAACGAGGAGCTCCAGTCGACCAACGAGGAGCTGGAGACGACGAACGAGGAGCTCCAGTCGACCAACGAGGAGCTGGAGACCATGAACGAGGAGCTCCAGTCGACCAACGACGAGCTCGAGGCGATGAACGACGATCAGCAGGAGCGCAGCGGGGAGATCGACCGGCTGAACCTGTTCCTCGAGGGAATCCTGGGAAGCCTGGGCCTGGGCGTGATCGTGCTCGATCGCGAACAGACGATCCAGCTCTGGAACAGCTCCGCCGGCGAGCTCTGGGGACTGGGTGATCGCGAGGTGCTGAGCCAGCACTTCCTGTCGCTCGACATCGGATTCCCGGTCGAGCAGCTCAAGGTCGCCATCCGAGACGCGCTGGCGCCGGAGGGCAAGGCGACCGACCTGCTGGTCGACGCCGTGAACCGCCGTGGCCGGAGCTTCCGCTGCCGCACGCAGGTCATGCCGCTCCTCGACTCGGCGGGGCAGAACTACGGGGCCATCCTGCTCATGTCCGACGCCGGGCCTGAGTAGCACCGCTACGTCTTCGCGGTCCCGCCTTCGCGCTAGATCGCCTGCGTCTTGACGGCCGTGCCGTAGGCGCAGATCTCGGTCCAGGTCGAACCGAGCTCCGAGGTGTCGAAGCGCATGGCGAGGACCGCGTCCGCGCCCTTCGCCTCGGCCTCGGCGACCATCCGCTCGATCACCTGGTTGCGGCTGTCCTGGAGGGCCTTCGTCATGCCCTTGAGCTCACCGCCCACGAGCGACTTGAAGCCTGCCCCTATCTGCGAGCCGATGTTGCGCGAGCGCACGGTGAGCCCCATCACCTCGCCGTACACCTCCACGACCTGGCGGCCGGGAATGTCGTTCATCGTTGAGATCAGCATCAGTTCAGCATGGGGGCGACGGCGGACGATCTGAACGCGTGGTAGATCTGCACCTTGCCGCGGATCGCCGGACGGCTGCCCGGCGAGTAGCGCCGCTTGTTGTCGAACTGGAACGTCCAGATTCCGACGCTCGGGTGGTCGAACGGGAAGAAGCGCCGGCGCTTGGTCATCGTGCCGCACGGGGCGTTCGGGCGGCCGAGGGTGATCGTGGCCCTCGAGCGGCCGTGGAAGACGTAGTGGAGGAACACCGTGACGGCCGGCGGCATACCGCGGACGTTGAACTTGATCTTCCTTCGCGGCCTGGCCTTCTGGGGACTGAGCGAGGCGGTGAGCTTGGTGACGGTGACCTGAGCGCTGCCCACGTTCGCCAGGTTGCTCTGGTCGGTGGCTGTGAGGTTGTAGGTGCTCACCACGGAGTCGATCGGAAGCACGGGCGCCGGGACCTGCTGGGCCACGTTGCCGGCGGCGTCGGCGGTGCCGGCCGCCTGGGTCACGCCGTTGAACGCGTAGTTGACCGACGCTCCGGGGGCGAAGCCCGACCCACTGACGGTGATCGTGTCGCTGTCGAGGAAGCAGGTGCCGTTCACCGCGATGGTCGCCGCCCCGGCGGGGGCGGCCGCCGCCAGGCCCGCGAAGACACCCGCTGCAAGCGCTGCTATCCCCATACGGGTGGCCCCCATGAGGCTGAACGGTAACGCGCCATCCGCCTGGGGTGCGCCGCCCTTGCATCCAAGACGAAAAGCTGCGAGAAACCCGGCTGCAAGGCAGTCAGCGGGGAAAGGAAAGCCATGCCCACTTTCGTGCTGCTCAGCACGCTGACCCCCGAGGGGGTCCAGACCGTGAAGAACAACCCCACGCGGATCCGTGAGGTGAACAAAGAGGTCGAGCAGCTCGGCGCGACCGTCAAGGCGCAGTGGGCGACCCTCGGCCGCTTCGACTTCGTGAACATCATCGAAGCGCCCGACGAGCAGACGATGGCAAGGGTGTCGCTCGAGCTGGGGTCGCGCGGCACCGCCAAGTACGAGTCGCTGGTCGCGATACCCGTGGACGAGTTCATCGCCGCGCTCTGAGCGGGGTTAGTGGTCGAGTGCGCGTACTCGTCGTTGGAGGAGGGGGCCGTGAGCATGCGATCGTGCGTGCTTTCTTCCGCAGTCCGCAGCGGCTGGAGCTGCTCGCCGCTCCCGGCAACGCCGGCATAGCGCGCGACCGCGTGCCCTGCCACCCCGTGGCGGCCGACGACGTGCCGGGGCTGGTGGCGCTGGCACAGGAAGAGCAGGTGGAGTTCGTGGTGGTCGGGCCGGAGGCTCCGCTCGTCGCCGGCCTCGTGGACGAGCTCGCGAAGGCCGGCATCCCCGCGTTCGGCCCCAGCGGCGCGGCGGCCCGCATCGAGGGCTCGAAGCAGTACGCGAAGGAGCTGATGCGCGAGCTCGGCGTGCCCACCGCCTCCTACACGGTCTTCAAGACACGCGAGGACGCGCTCGCCAACCTGGCCTGTGCGTCGTACCCGGCGGTGCTGAAGGCCGACGTGCTCGCGGCGGGCAAGGGCGTGATCATCTGCGAGACCGAGCGCGAGGCGCGCGAGGCGGTGGACGAGTTCTTCGTGGACCGCCGCTTCGGCGACACCACGGTGGTGCTCGAGGAGTTCCTCGAGGGCGAGGAGCTGTCGTTGCTCGCGCTTTGCGACGGCGTGACGGCGGTGCCGATGGCGCCCGCCCAGGACTACAAGCGGATCTTCGACGGCGACCGCGGGCCGAACACCGGCGGCATGGGCAGCTACTCGCCGGTGCCGGGGATCGAGAGTGGGCACGTGGAGGTGCTGGCGCGCACGGTGCATCAGCCGATCGTGGACGAGCTGCGCCGCCGGGGCACGCCCTTCCACGGTGTCCTGTACGCGGGTCTGATGATGACCGCCGAGGGGCCGAAGGTGCTCGAGTACAACTGCCGCTTCGGCGATCCGGAGACGCAGGCGGTTCTGCCGCGGCTGCGCTCCGATCTGCTCGAGGTGCTCCAGGCGGCCAGCACGCTCGGCGGCCTCGAGGGCGTGACGCTCGAGTGGTCGCAGGACTGGGCGGTCACCGTGGTCCTGGCGTCGCGCGGCTACCCGGAGTCGTCCTCCTCGGGCGACGAGATCACCGGCCTGCGCAACATCGACTCGCTCGAGGTCGAGGTGCTTCACGCCGGCACGGCTGAGGAGAATGGCAAGATCGTGACCGCCGGCGGCCGGGTGCTCAGCGTGACGGGCATCGGGCCGACGGCTGCCGAGGCCCGCGAGCGCGCTTACACCGCCGCGGAGCGCGTCGAATTCGAGGGCAAGCAGATGCGACATGACATAGCCGCGCGCGCGGTGGACAGGGTCGAGGCGTGAGCCAGCACGAGGGCACGCCGACGCCGGCAACGGAGACCGAGGTCGAGGCGATGTTCGACGACCTGGACGTGGACGCGCCGCTCGTCGGCATCGTCATGGGATCAAAGAGCGACATGCCGGTGATGGAGAAGGCCGGCGGCGAGCTCGAGGAGCGCGGCATCCGCTACGAGATACGCGTGATGAGCGCGCACCGCGACCCCGAGGTGGTGGCGGACTACGCAAAGAACGCGCGCATGCGCGGGCTCAAGGTGATCATCGCGGGGGCCGGGCTCGCGGCGGCGCTGCCGGGCGTGGTCGCGGCGCACACGGACCTACCCGTGATCGGCGTGCCGCTGACGTCTTCGTCCTCGGTGGGGGGCGGTCTGGACGCGCTCCTGGCCATCGCTCAGATGCCCCCCGGGGTGCCCGTGGCGTGCATGGCGGTGAACGGCGCGAGGAACGCTGCCGTGATGGCTGCCAAGATCCTCGACGCTTAGTCCTGTACAAGGAGTCGGACATGCCCGGGACGAGCGGAAACCGAGTCGGGCGAGGACGCAGCAGTTCGCGATGGCAGCGCCATCGTGAATCTGCGAGGACGACGCCCGGCGAAGGTTTGCAGCCGTATCCGGGCGTGGACGAGTCTGCGGTGCAGGACGTCACTTGATAGAGCGTTACACCCGCCCGGAGATAGGGGCCGTCTGGTCCGAGCAGCGGAAGCTCGACACCTGGCTCGAGGTGGAGCTCGCCGCGATCGACGGGCTCGAGCAGCTCGGCGTCGTGCCGGTGGACGACGCGGCCGAGATTCGCGACCGCGCCTCGTTCACCGTCGACGCGGTCAAGGAGCGGGAGAAGGTCACCGACCACGACGTGGCCGCGTTCGTCGACGTGGTGGCGGGCTCGATCGGCGAGGCGGGCCGCTGGTTCCACCACGGGCTCACCTCGTCGGACGTTCTCGACACCGCGCTGGCGCTCCAGCTCACCGCCGCCGGCTTCATCCTCATCAATGGCGCGCGCGACTACCGCGACTCGCTGATACGCCAGGCGCGGGCACACGTGGGCACGCTCTGCGTCGGCCGCACCCATGGGGTGCACGCCGAGCCCACCACGTTCGGAGTGAAGCTCGCCGGCTTCGCGTTCGAGGCACATCGCAATCTGCGCCGTCTGGAGCGGGCGGTGGAGCAGGTGTCGGTGGGCGCGCTCTCGGGGGCGGTGGGGACCTACGCGACCAACGGGCCCGAGTTCGAGCGGGTGGTGCTCCAGCGCTTGGGTCTCGCGCGCGAGGACGTGTCGACTCAGGTCGTGGCCCGGGATCGTCACGCCGAGCTGTTGTCGGCGATCGCGCTCGCCGGCGCGGGGCTCGAACGCTTCGCCACGGAGATTCGCCATCTGCAGCGCACCGAGGTGCGCGAGGTGGAGGAGCCGTTCCGCGAGGGGCAGAAGGGCTCGTCGGCGATGCCGCACAAGCGCAACCCGATCGTGTCCGAGCGGATCACCGGCATCGCGCGGCTCCTGCGCGGCTACGCGCAGGCGGGCCTCGAGGACGTGGCGCTCTGGCACGAGCGCGACATCTCGCACTCGTCGGTCGAGCGCGTGGCGCTGCCCGACGCCACGATCCTGCTCGACTACTCGCAGCACCTGGCGATCCGCGTGGTCGACGGCATGGTCGTCCACCCGGAGCGGATGCGCGCCAACCTCGATGCCACTCACGGCGCGCTGTATTCGCAGCGGGCGCTGCTGGCGCTGGTGGAGGCGGGGCGCTCGCGCGACGAGGCGTACCGGATCGTCCAGCAGAACGCGCAGCGCGCGTGGGACGAGGGCGTGGAGTTCCGCGACCTGCTGGCGACCGCCGCGCCGGAGCTGGACCTCGACGCGATCTTCAACCCAGCGGCATTTGTGCGGCATGCGCAGGAGATTGTTGGACGGCTCGACGCCCTCTAGCGGACAGTGCACGGTGCACAGGTGAACAGGAACGACACCGGGCGCTTGCCCTGTCCACTGTCCTCCTGTCCCTGTCCACTTAGGTTGTTAGCCTCAGGGTCATGAGCGATGCCGCCACGCTCGACGGCCTCACCCTTGTCGCTTCGGGGAAGGTCCGCGAGATCTACGACGCCGGTCCGGACCGTCTGCTGATGGTCGCCTCGGACCGCATTTCCACCTATGACGTGGTCCATCCGAACCCGATCCCGGACAAGGGCAAGGTGCTCGCCGGGCTCTCGGTGTTCTGGTTCGACAAGACCGATTCGATCTGCCCGAACCACCTCGTGTCGTTCACCGAGGTGCCCGAGGAGGTGCGCGGGCGAGGGCTGCTGGTCGAGCGGCTCGAGATGATCCCGATCGAGTGTGTGGCCCGTGGCTACATCACCGGCTCGGGCTGGAAGGACTACAAGGCCACGGGCTCGGTCTGTGGCATCGAGCTCCCCGAGGGCCTGTCCGAGTCGCAGCAGCTTCCGGAGCCGATCTTCACGCCGGCCACCAAGGCCGAGATCGGCGATCACGACGAGAACGTCGACTTCGACCGCGCCGCCGAGATCCTCGGCGACCGCGAGCTGCTCGAGGAGCTGCGCCGTCTCACGCTGGCGATCTACTCGTTCGCGGCCGACCACGCACGCGAGCGCGGGATCATCCTCGCCGACACGAAGTTCGAGTTCGGGCGCCGTGCCGACGGCACGATCGTCCTGGGCGACGAGGTGCTCACTCCCGACTCCTCCCGCTTCTGGCCGGCCGACGGCTACGAGCCCGGCCACGGTCAGCCGTCGTTCGACAAGCAGTACGTGCGCGACTGGGCGTCGGGCTCGGGCTGGGACAAGTCGCCGCCGGCGCCGGAGCTGCCGGAGGACGTCGTCGCCCGCACGCGCGAGCTGTATGTGGACGCGTACGACCGGATCACG
>DATNBJ010000449.1:0-20798 GCA_035572055.1 Thermoleophilaceae bacterium
CGGCGGCAGCCAGTACGACATGGTGTCCGCCTCGGGCGACGCGAGCCTGCGGCTCATCCGCGGCGGCGACGTGGCGCCCGTCAACGTGAACCTGATCCCCGACTGGAAGAACTTCATCCCGCAGCTCCAGTCGCCCCCGCATAACACGGTGGACGGCAAGCACTACGGGATCTCGCTCCAGTGGGGCCCGAACACGCTGCTGTGGAACACCACGAAGGTGGCGGGCACCCCCACGAGCTGGGAGGCGATCTACGACCCGAAGTACAAGGGCCAGGTCACGGTGCCTGACAACCCGATCCAGATCGCCGATGCCGCGCTCTACCTGTCCAAGAAGGACCCGAGCCTGGGCATCACCGATCCGTACGAGCTCACCGAGCCGCAGCTCGACGCCGCGGTGAACCTGCTCAAGCAGCAGCGCCCGCTGATCAAGAAGTACTGGGCGCTCGCCTCCGACGAGATCGACCTGTTCAAGAACGGCGACGCCGTGATCGGCGCGTCCTGGCCGTACCAGACGAACACGCTGGTGGCGGACAAGACGCCCGTGAAGGACACGATCCCGTCCGAGGGCGCCACCGGCTGGGCGGACACCTGGATGCTCTCGGCGCACGCCAAGCATCCGAACTGCGCCTACGAGTGGATGAAGTGGGTCTCCACGCCGAAGGTGCAGGCTCAGCAGGCGATCTCGTTCGGCGAGACGCCGGCCAACACCAAGGCCTGCCCGATCATGGACGAGCTGGCGAAGGGCTCGTGTGCGCAGTACCACGCGAACGCCGACGCGGCGTACTTCAACAGCATCAAGTTCTGGAAGACGCCGATCCAGCAGTGCGGGAACGGCAAGAACGACTGCACCGACTACAACCAGTGGCAGCAGAAGTGGACTGAGGTGAAGGGCTAGGTGACGGCGTAGAAGCCGGAAGCCTCAGCCAACCTCGCAGCTCGGCCCGCATCCGCGCGTCGGCGGCTCTGTTCCGCCGGCCGTGGCTGCGGGCCGGGATGCTGCTGTCGGCACCCGCCGCGTGGTTCCTGCTGATCTACATCGCGGCGCTGGTCGTGCTGTTCCTGTCGTCGCTGTGGACCGTCGACTCGTTCACCGGCAAGCTCGTCCACTCGTGGACGCTCGACAACTACAAGACGCTCGTCGAGAACAGCACCTACCGGACGATCGCGCTGCGCACGATCGGGATCGCCGCGGCGGTCACCGTCACGGACGCGGTGCTTGCGTTCCCGTTCGCGTTCTTCGCGGCGCGGATCGCGCCCAAGCGGCTGTCGGCGGCGCTGTTCGTGGCGGTGCTGATCCCGCTCTGGACGAGCTACCTCGTGCGCGTCTACGCGTGGCGGCTGATCCTCGCCAAGGACGGGATCCTCAACTGGACGCTCGACAAGATCGGGCTCGGGTCGGTGAACGTGGCCTACTCGAACACGGCGATGTGGATCGTGTTCAGCTACATCTGGCTGCCGTTCATGATCCTGCCGATCTGGGCGGCGATAGAGCGCGTGCCGGACTCGTACCTCGAGGCCTCGGCGGACCTGGGCGCGAGTGGCTGGCGCACGTTCCGCAGCGTCCTCTGGCCGCTCGCGATGCCGGGCGTGGTGGCCGGCTCGATCTTCACGTTCTCGCTGACGCTCGGCGACTTCATCACGCCCACGCTCGTGGGCGGCGCGGGGTCCGACTTCATCGGGAACGTGGTCTACCGCAACGTGGGCGTGGCCAACAACGTGCCGTTCGCCGCCGCGTTCGCGGTCGTGCCCGTGATCGTCATGGGGATCTACCTCTTCTTCGCGCGAAGACTGGGAGCGTTCGAGGCGCTGTGATCGGCACCGGGCGCATCAGCCGGATCGGCCTGACCGTGTGGACGGTCCTGATCATGCTCTTCCTCTTCGTCCCGATCGCGATCATCATCCTCTACGCGTTCAACCCGTCGAACGTGCAGAGCTGGCCGATCGGCGGGCTGTCCACGAAGTGGTTCTCCTCGACGTTCCACAACCAGGACATGCGCGACGCGTTCTGGTTGTCGATCCGCGCGGCGCTGATCTCGACCGCGATCTCGCTCTTGCTCGGGTCGATGGCGGCCTTTGCGGTGCACCGCTTCCGCTTCTTCGGCCGCGAGGCGGTGTCGCTCGTGCTGGTGCTCCCGATCGCGCTGCCGGGAATCATCACCGGCATGGCGCTGAACTCGTTCTTCGCCAACCGCGGGATCAACTTCTCCCTGCTCACGATCATCATCGGCCACGCCACGTTCTGCATCGTCACCGTCTACAACAACGTGGTCGCGCGGCTGCGGCGCACGCAGACCTCGCTCGTGGAGGCGTCGATGGACCTGGGCGCGGACGGGCTGCAGACGTTCCGCTTCATCACCCTGCCCGTGATCGCCACAGCGCTGGTGGCGGGTGGCCTGCTGGCGTTCGCCCTGTCGTTCGACGAGGTGATCGTCACCACGTTCACGGCGGGCGCGCAGAACACGCTGCCGCTGTGGATCTTCGGCAACATCCGGCTCGGCCAGCAGCTTCCGCAGGTCAACGTGGTGGTGCTGTTCGTGATCGCGATCACGATCGTCCCCGTGGCGCTGGCCCAGCGGCTCACGCGCGACACCGGCGTCTTGCGCTCCACCACACGCGCGCCGAACGTGGCCGCCGCGGTGGAGGGGGCGGCCGCCTGATGGCCACCGTCGCCTTCTTTCCCGAGGGCGCCTACGGGCCCACCAACAACTGCGTGGGGATCGGCGACGTCCTGCGCTCGCGCGGGCACCGGGTGGTCTTCATCGTGGAGGAGTCCTTTGCCGGCACGTTGGAGGCGCAGGGGTTCGAGGAGCGGCTGGTGCGGCTCGGGCCGCCGCCCGAGACCGAGGAGGCGCCCGGCCAGTTCTGGAAGGACTTCGTGGCCGAGAACGCGCCGGTATTCCGGCGGCCCACGATCGAGCAGATCGAGGGCTTCATGGCGCCCACCTACCAGGCGCTCGTGGACGGCTCGCGGTACGTGGACGAGCGGCTCGTCGAGATCATCGAGGAGCTCCAGCCGGACGTGGTGGTGGAGGACAACGTGGTCTCGTTCCCGGCGCTGCTCACCTCTGGGCGGCCGTGGGTCCGGATCGTGTCCTGCAACCCGCTCGAGCTGCCGGATCCGTCGCTGCCGCCGCCGTACTCGGGGCTCGCGTCTGGCGATCCGGGCTCCTGGGACGCGTTCCGGGACGAGTACCGGCGCGTGATGTCGCCGGTGCACGCGGGGTTCGACGAGTTCTGCCGCGCGCGCGGAGCGCCCGCTCTGCCGGAGCTCGAGTTCACCCATCCGTCGGCGTGGCTGAACCTGTATGGCTACCCCTCGGAGGTGGACTACACGCGCTCGGTGCCGCTGGGCTCCAGCTGGCACAACGTGCAGGCGAGCATCCGTGGGACGGAGGGCGCGTGGGCGGCTGATCTGCCGGACGGCGATGGGCCGCTCGTCTACCTGAGCCTCGGATCGCTCGGCTCGGCCGACGTCGGGCTCATGCAGCGGCTGATCGACGCGCTCGGCTCGAGCCAGTACCGCGTGATCGTCTCGATGGGGCCGCGCTCGGATGAGCTGACGCTCGCCTCGAATATGGTCGGCGAGGAGTTCCTGCCGCAGACGCAGGTGCTCCCGCTGGCCGACGTCGTGATCACCCACGGCGGCAACAACACCGTGGTCGAGTCGCTCTACTTCGCCAAGCCGATGGTGCTGCTGCCGCTGTTCTGGGACCAGCACGACAACGCGCAGCGGATGGATGAGACGGGGTTCGGCGTGCGGCTCTCCACCTACGAGCACTCGCCGGAGGAGCTGGTCGGCGCGATCGAGCACCTGCGCTCGGAGGTCACGCTGCACGCCCGGCTCGACGAGGTCTCGCGCCGGCTCCGCGAGTTCGGCGGCTGCGGCTTCGCGGCCTCGCGGATCGAGCAGGTGGCGGTGACGGCAGCCGTCTAGGCTCACGCGCGTGAGCCGCCCGGAGACCACGATCTTCACCACGATGACCGCGCTCGCCGAGAGCACGGGCGCGATCAATCTGGGGCAGGGCTTTCCGGACGAGGACGGGCCGGCCGCCGTGATCGATGCCGCCGTGGCGGCCCTGCGCGGCGGTGAGAACCAGTACGCCCCGCTGCCCGGGATCCCGGCGCTGCGCGCGGCGGTGTGCGCGCATCAGAGCCGCTGCTACGGCATCGAGCTCGACCCCGAGACCGACGTGCAGGTCACCTTCGGCGCCACCGAGGCGCTGGCGTCGGCGCTGCTGGCGCTGGTGTCGGCCGGGGACGAGGTCGCGATGCTCGACCCGTCATACGACTCGTACGCGGCGGTCGTCGCCCTGGCCGGCGGCGTGCCGCGGCCGATCCCGCTGTCCCCGCCCGCCTGGCGCGTGACCGCCGACGCCGTCGCCGAGGGGGTGTCCGATCGCACGCGTGTGCTCCTCATCAACTCGCCGCACAACCCCACCGGCCGAGTGCTCGACGCCGAGGAGCTCGACCTGCTCGCCGCCGCCTGCCGCGAGCACGACGTGATCGCGCTCACCGACGAGGTCTACGAGCACCTGGTCTACGACGGCACGCACGTCCCGATCGCGACGCGACCCGGGATGGCCGAGCGCACGATCACCGTGTCGTCGCTCGGCAAGACCCACTCCTTCACCGGCTGGAAGATCGGCTGGGCCACAGGCCCGGCTGAGCTGGTGGGAGCGGTGCGCGGCGTGAAGCAGTACCTGACCTTCGCCGGCGGAACCCCCCTGCAGCACGCGGCGGCGGTGGCGCTCGATCGGGCCGCGGAGGAGCCGGCGGCGCTGGCCGCCTCGCTGGCGGAGAAGCGCGACCTGCTTTCGGCCGGCCTCCGCGCCGCCGGCTTCGACGTCTTCCCCACGGCGGGCACCTACTTCCTGACCGCCGACGCGCGCCCGCTCGGCTTCGAGGACGCGGTGGCGCTCTGCGAGCGGCTGCCGCTCGAGGCGGGCGTGGTGGCGATCCCCACCTCGGCCTTCACGGCCGACCCGATCGACCGCACCCGGTCGCTGCTGCGCTTCGCCTTCTGCAAGCGCCGCGAGGTGCTGGAGGACGCGATTGCCCGGATCGGGGCGTGGTCATCCCACGAACAAAGCGGTCCGGCCCACTCGGGTTAGGATCGCCGCCATGACGAAAACCCGCTGCCTCGCCCTCGCCGTCTGCCTTCTCGCCGTCCTGCCCACCGCGGTCCAGGCCCGCGCACATCGCCGCGCCGTCCGCATTGGCCCCTGGGTGGGTCAGTACGAGGTCACGCTGAAGAAGACCACGCAGGACACCACCTACACGTATCACCACGCGGCAAGGAATCCGTGCGACGCGTCCGCGGACGGGTCGGGAGGCTCCCACGCACTGCTCGCCGGCGGCAGCGGCACGGTCAGCGCCAGCGGAGTGTCGCCCCCCGGCGAGTTCAATACGCCCGCACCCAGCATCCAGGTGCAGCTCGGCTCGCTCCCGTCGCTCCTGTCCCATGGCACCGAGACTCGCTCCACGAACGTCACGTACGGACAGAGCAGCGGTTGCGGCTCGGGCGGTGGCGGCGGCTCGGCGCCCCCGGCGCCGGACTGTGGCACCAAGCCCGTGAGCGAGACGTACTCGCTGATCGGCACCACCGCCTTCCAGCTCGAATGGCAGCGAGAGCAGGCCAGCAGTCCGCCCGACGCGTTCAGCTTCTGCGCTCAGTACGCGCCATGGCAGTTTCCGAGCGTGCTGCCGGTCGCGATTCCGCTCAACCCCGCGCAGTTCGGGCCGGGGATGCCGGCGGCCGACCTGCACGGCCACGCGGTGGACAACTTCACGGGCGACGCCACCGGGAACACCACCGCCGACGTCGAGCTGGTGATGCGCCCGCTGGCCATCGTGCCGGCCATCGGGCTCGCCTCGCGCTCCAGCTCGGCGGACGTCGACTCGCACGGCAAGCTCACCCCCCGCGTGGGCTGCGCGGCCTCCGGCGGCTGCTCGGGAACCCTGGCGGTCGAGCTCGGAGCGCCGGCCAACCCGATCGCGCCCGTGAGCGCGTCTGTCACGGGCGTCCCGACGTACCGCTTTCCAGCGCCCCTGCGCCCCGGCTTCAAGGGAAACACGCTCGCCAGCGTGCGCTTCTCGATCAAGGCGGGGCAGAAGAAGAAGCTGAAGCTGCGGCTGAAGAAGCACTCGGCCTCCGACCTGGCCCAGCTGCGCAACGTCGTGATCATGCTGGTCGCGACCGAGCGGGCAGCGCACCACAAGACCGTCGCCTACGAGATGGGCAGGGCGCAGGTGCGCTAGCGCCTCAGCGGGCGCCGATCAGACCCTCCGACCGCGCCCAGTCCACGGTGCGCCGCAGCGTCTCGCGCGGGTCCGTGTACTCGAGGCCGAGCTCGCGCGCCGCCTTCGAGCCGTCGTAGCGGTGGCCGTGCAGCAGGGTGCGGACCATCTCACGGCAGATCGGCGGGTGCCTGCGCCGGAGCTTGAACGCGCCCTCCACGACTGACGCCGCGCCTGAGGCCACCGCGCGCGGCAGCAGCCGCGGCTTGCGATCGACGCCGGCCACGTCCGCGGCGAGCGCCAGCGCGTCGGTGATCGTCAGCGCCATCCCGTTCAGCAGGTAGCGCTCGCCCGCCACCCCGCGCTCGGCCGCGAGCACGTGTCCCTCGGTGCAGTCCTGGATGTCCACCAGGCTGATGTTGGTCTGGACGAACACCTTCAGCCGGCCGTCGAGGAACGCGAGCAGGAAGCGGCCGGTGCCGCCCACGCGGCCGGGTCCCTGCACCGACGACGGGTTCACCGAGACGACCTCGATGCCCGCCTCCTGGCCGGCGGCGAACGCCGCGCGCTCGCCCTCGGTCTTCGAGCGCTCGTAGCCCGACAGGTACCAGCCGCGGTGCACCGAGTCCTCGCTGCCCACCGTGCCGGCCTCCTCGCCGATCGTGGCCGCCGAGGACGTGTGCACCACGCGCGGCACCCCGGCGCGGGCGGC
Organism: Thermoleophilaceae bacterium; assembly: GCA_035572055.1. Taxonomy (GTDB): domain Bacteria; phylum Actinomycetota; class Thermoleophilia; order Solirubrobacterales; family Thermoleophilaceae; genus JAICJR01. Next base: position 6,950 of record DATNBJ010000449.1, read on the forward strand.
GGCGCGGATCACCAGGGGCGGGCCGTCCACGTTGGCGTGGAACATCGGGCGCGAGTCCGCCACGCAGAGCGAGTTCACCCCGGCGACGTGGAACACGAGCGCCGCGCCCTCCATCCCGCGCGCCAGAGACTCCTCGTCGAACAGGTCGCCGCGGAACGGCGTGGCGCCGAGAGCGGCGAGTGTCGCCTCCGACTCCGCGGAGCGCGCGAGCGCGACCACCTCGTCCCCGCGCGAGACCAGGCGCTCCACGAGCGCTTTCCCGACGACCCCGCTGCCGCCGGTTACGAAGACCCGGCTCACGTGTCCGCGCGCAGCGCGGACGAGAAGTCGATCAGGTACTGCACTCCGGACCAGACGGTGATCAGCGTGGCCAGCGCGATCCCCCACTCATCGAGGTAGGCGCCGGCGATGATCACGTCCGGGCGGATCATCACGAGGCCGAGGGCGGCGAACTGGATCGTGGCCTTCCACTTGCCGAGCATCGACGGCTCGAGGTGGCTGCCGTGCGCCTCCACGGCGGCGCGCAGGCCGAGCAGGGTGAACTCGCGGCCGATGATGATGATCGCGAACCAGGGCGAGACGCGGTCGACCGCGAGCAGCGCCACCAGCGCGCCGGCCACCAGGAGCTTGTCGGCCGTGGTGTCGAGGAACGAGCCGAGGCGCGTGGTCACGTTCCAGCGCCGCGCGAGCCGCCCGTCGAACCAGTCGGTGGCGGCCGCGGAGAGGAAGACGATCGCCGCCGCGGTGTCGGAGCCGCCGATCACGAGCGCCATCACGATCGGGACAGCGACGATCCGGATGCTCGTGCCGGCGATCAGCAGTGCGGTGGCCCGCTCGGGCCCCGTGCGTGGCGCTCTCAGCGCGCCGGCCTCCATGCGGGCGATCCTACCAACGCCCTCCCAGCGCCCGAAGCGCCCGCTCGCGGGCCTCCTCGAGCGAGATCGCGCGCAGCGCCTCCTTCACCTCGGGGATGAGCGGCGGCGCCATGCTGAGCTCGGTCACGCCGAGGCCCACGAGCAGGACGGCGGCGTCGGGGTCCCCGGCCAGCTCGCCGCACACTCCCACCCAGCGGCCGTGCGCCTGGGCGCCCTTCACGGTCTCGTGGATCAGGCGGAGCACCGCCGGCTGCGGACCGCTCAGGAGGCTCGCCACGTGCTCGTTCCCTCGCTCCGCGGCCATCGTGTACTGGGTCAGGTCGTTGGTGCCGATCGAGAAGAAGTCCAGGTGTTCGGCCAGCTCCGGCGCCTGCAGGGCGGCTGAGGGCACCTCGACCATGATCCCCGTCTCGAGCGGGGCGTCGACGCCGGTCCGCTTGCGCGCCTCGGCGAGTGCCGCCAGCGCCGCGTGCACCTCGTCCGCGGTCGCCACCATCGGGAACATCACCTTCAGCGGGTGCTCGTCCGCCACACGGAGGATCGCCCTGAGCTGCGTGGCCAGCAGCTCCGGCTCCTCCAGACCGAGGCGCAGGCCGCGCAGGCCGAGAAAAGGGTTGGCCTCGGGCGCCATCGGCACCGACGGCAGCGGCTTGTCGGCGCCCACGTCGAGCGTGCGGACGATCAGCGGCCTGCCGTCGCCGAGGTCCCGCGCGATCTGACTGAGCGTCTCCACCTGCTCGTCCTCCGAGGGCAGCTGCGGCCGGCCGAGGAACAGGAACTCGGTGCGCAGCAGGCCGACTCCCTCGGCGCCCAGCTCCACGGCGGCGGCGGCGCCGCCCGCGCCGCCGAGGTTGGCCGCCACCTCGATGCGGGTGCCGTCGGCGGTCTTGCCCGGCTCGTGGGCGTGCTCGAGCGCCGCGGCGCGGCGGGCGGCGGCACGCTCACCCCGCGCGCGCGCCTCGGTCACGACCTCGTCGGCAGGCGCGACCGTGAGCTCCCCCTCGCCGCCGTCCAGCAGCAGCGGCGTGCCCTCGCGGATCGCGAGCACGGACTCGCCGAGCCCCACCACCGCCGGCAGCCCCAACGCGCGCGCGAGTATGGCCGCGTGCGCGGTGGCGGTGCCGTGCGCGGTGGCGATGCCCCGCACCAGCTCCGGGTCCAGCCCCGCGGCGTCGGCCGGCGTCAGCTCCGAGGCGATCACGATGCCCTCCCGGGCCGGACCCCCCGCGGTGTCGCCCGTCAGCGCCGACACGACGCGCCGGCCCGTGTCCTCGATGTCGATCGCGCGAGCCTGGAGCAGCGGATCGTCGAGCGCGCGGGTGTCGGCGGCCGCCGCCTGCGTGGCCTCGTACCAGGCGGCCTCGGCAGTGGCGCCCGACCGGATTCCCTCGCGTGCGCGCGCGAGGAGAGCGTCGTCGTCGAGCAGGGCGAGGTGCGCGGCGAATATGGCGGCTTCGCTCGGCCCGGTGCGCTGGGCGACCTGGTCGCGGTCGGACTCGATGGCGCCGCGGGCGGTCTCGCGCGCCTCGTCGAGGCGGCGCAGCTCGACGTCGGGCGCTTCGGCCTGGCGTTCGGGCGGCGGACCGGCGGGTGAGGCCAGCAGGCGCGCGGGGCCGATGGCGATGCCCGTGGAGGCAGCGATGCCTTTCAGGCGCGCTCCGGCGCTCGGCGCTGTGTCGTGACTCGTGACTCGTGACTCGTGACTGGGCTGCAGGGCCACGCCTTCGCCGAAGCCCTCCTTCGCCAGCTCCTCGAAGGCCGCCACTGCCTCCGCCGCCTGCGGACCCGATGCGCTGACGTCGAGCTCGTCGCCCTTGCGGGCCGAGAGCGTCATCAGCCCGGTGAGGCTCTTCGCGCTCACGGATTGCCCGCCGGGCTTAGCCAGCCGCAGCTCGGCGTCGTAGCGCCCGGCGAGCTCCACCACCAGCGCCGCCGGCCGGGCATGGAGCCCGATCTCGTTCACGACCGGCACGCGCGCCGAAGCATCCGGCTCCGCGACGGGCTCGGGCTCCGAGACCCGACCCCCGACCCCCGAGACCCCAAGCTGTGCGGCCTTCATGCCAAGCGCGCCGCGCGCCTCGGCCGCGACCTCCTCCAGTGACGCACCGCCCCGCGCCGAAGCAGCCGCCGCAACGGCGCCTTCCACCAGCGGCGCCTCACTGAGGACCACCTGGTCGGAACCGAGCATCTCGATTGCCATCTCGGCGCTCATCAGCGCGCTGCCGAGATCCATCAGCAAGAGCACGCCGTCGTCGCCCATGGCCCGCTCCACGGCGGACATCACGCGCGCGGCGTCCGTGCCGATCGAGCCGTCATCCATCCCGCCGGCGGCCTCGATGAGCACGTCAGGCCCGCCCATCTGCCGAGCGAGCTCCACCACACCCTCAGCGAGCGCCGCGCTGTGCGAGACGACGACGATTCCGACCAAGGCCTACAGCCCGTACGCGCGGTGCAGGATCTCGATGGGGTGGACGGACGGCCTGTGCGTGGCGTGCTCGATCTGCCAGCGGCAGGTCTCGCTGTCGCACGCGACGCTCGCCGCTCCCGAGTCTGCGACCTGGCGGAAGAGGTCCTCGCCGGCCCTCATCCCGATGTCGTACTTCTCCACCTTCAGCCCGTACGTGCCCGCGATCCCGCAGCAGTACGCGTCCATCTCGTGCACCCGCAACCCGGGTACCAGCGCGAGCAGGTCGAGCGCCGGCTTGCCCATCCAATGCCCCTGCTGCTGGCAGGGCGCGTGGTACGCCACGCTCTCCTCGAGCGGCTTGAAGTCGGTCTTGAACTCGCCCCGGTCGTGCAGGTCGAGCAGCAGCTCGCAGATGTCGTAGGTGTTCTCGCTGACGAGCTTGAGGTCGGGGTCGTCCTCGAGCTCGAGGATCTCGCGCGCCTCGCGCTTCAGCATCAGCGTGCAGCTCGTGGCGTTGCCCACGACCACCGCGCCGTCGCGCACGTACGGCGCGAACAGGCGCGCCTGTCGCAGGACGTACTTGCGGGCGTCGTCGAACAGCCCGTTCGACTGCAGCGGCAGGCCGCAGCAGTCCTGCTTGAGCGGGATGTCCACCTGGAAGCCGTTGTGCTCGAGGACCGCGACCACCTTCTCGCCGACGTCCGGCTCGTAGTACTGCGTGCCGCAGTTGTGGAAGTAGACGACGCGCCGCTGGGCGGGAGGGGACTTGTGCTTCTTCGCCCAGGCGCGGAAGGAGCGACCCGCGAACTGCGGCAGCGCCGCGTCCCGGTGAACGCCGATCACCTTCTCCGCCAGGATGCGGAAGGGGCGCAGCCGGAGCGACAGGTTCGCCAGCGGGGCGACCGGGGTGCCGATCCGGCCCAGCACGGTCGGCCGCGCGATGACCTTGTCCCGCAGCGGCACGCCCTTCTCGTTCTTCAGCCGCTCGCGCGCGTGCGCGTTCAGCTCGGCGATCTTGACCCCCTGCGGGCACACCATCGTGCATATGCCGCAGCCCGAGCAGTAGTCCACCGACGAATCCACCGACGGCGCCGCCGGATCGCGGTAGCGCTCCGCCTGCGGCCCCGCGTACTTCGGCCCGGGGAAGAGCGGCGTGACGTTCGACACCGGGCAGGCGGTCTCGCAGATCGTGCATTTCACGCAATGGTCGAGCGAGTCGCGGAGCAGCTCGTGGAGGGGGGTGTCGGGTGTGGGGTGTGGGGTGTGGGGATTCATGCCGCCGCCGTTGCTCCCTCCCGTTCGAGCACGGTTTTCGCCGCCGCGTACCCCGTGCTGAGGGAGATGCCCTCGCCGGAGCCCTCGCGCCAGGAAATCGCGCCGGGCAGCGACGCGCCGGCCACCAGCACGTTCTCGGTGCCCTCGGCGATCAGCGACGAGTCGACCGTCACGCCCATCCGGTTGAGCGGCTGCTCGGCGAAGTAGTCGGGGTCGAAGCGCGCCGACCCCTCGGTGGGAGCGCCGCTCAACGGCAAGCCGAGCGCGTTCTCGCGCGCGAGCCAGTCCGAGTCGAGCTCGATCGCCCCGGAGGCCACGCCACCGGTGGCGAGCACCACCCAGCGTGCCTCGTACACGTGATCGCGCCCGCTCGCCCGTGCGCTCACGGACATGACCCGCGCGCCGTCGCGCGTGGAGCCGGCCACCTCCGCGCCGATCACCAGCCGACCGCCGGCGGCGCGAAGAGCCGCCTTCAGCACGTCGTACACGCGCAGCCCGGGCGCGGACGGCGGCAGCGTGGGGATCTCGAACACAGGCCGGCCGAGCCGCTGCTCGAGGTCGGTCAAGACTCCCTGCGGATCGCGGACGCCCAGCACCGCCGGCAGCCCCAGCCGCTCGCCCGCCTTCAGCTGCGACGACACGAGCGCGGCGAACCTGCCGCGGAAGCCGGAGTCGTCGAAGTGGCGGGCCATCCCCAGCGCGTTCTCCTCCACGCGCCCGGTGTCGATCTCCAGCTCGAGCGACCGCGCCTCGTGACCCGCGCGCGCCAGGTTGGCGGCGCACAGGGCCGGATGGAAGTCGCGCAGCACCCGGAAGCCGGCCACGCAGATCGGCGCGGCGTCGGTCAGATCGCCGCCCGCCATCGTGGTGGGCACCAGAGCCGACGGCCGCGCGGCGCCCACGGCCGTGGGGAGCAGGGTGTTCCGCTCGAGCGAGCCCACGTAGCGATAGCCCGCCTTCGGCCCGCTCTCCACGCAACCGGCAAACCACTCCAGAGCCGGACCCACCGAGTCGGCGCCGACGAGAGCGTAGGGATGCTGGGGATGCCGGGAGACGAAGGCGGGAAGCGCGGAGGAGGGCGACTCGACGCGACCATCGCCGTCGTAGCCCAGGACGTCGATGGTCCCCGGCGCGAGATGAGTCGAACCCACGCCCTTCGCCACCACGCACACCCGCGCTCCCTTCTCCGCGAGCCGAGCTCCAGCCGTGAGCCCGGCCACGCCCGCGCCGATGACCACGACGTCGTACCTCATCGCCCCGCGCGCTCCACGTCGAGCACCCCCTGGAAGATCCATTCGTGGAGGCGCATCTGCCGGAGCTGGTCGCCGTACAGGACCGGCCACACCCCCTGCCAGCGCTCCTCGAGGAACTCGCGCAGCGTGTTGTCGGCGTCCTCGGCGGTCATGCCGTCGAGCTGGTGCAGGATCCCGGTGGCCCGGTAGATGCAGAAGCCGCCCTGGCACGGCCCCATGCCGAGCCGCAGGTAGCGCCGGATGTCGTCCAAATTACGAGTGTCGCGCTGCTTGAAGCCGTGCTCGAGCCGCTTCCGCGGGATCAGCTCGCACTCGCACACGAGCTGGTCGTCCAGCAGGTGCTCCTCCTTGCGCTCGAGCCGCTCGCCGACGTGGTAGTAGCGGCCGCTCTCGGAGCCGGGCATGGCCTGCGTCCGCGTGCGACACGGCCCGCCGCGCCCGAGCAGGCGGACCACGGCATCGACCGTGTCCTCCGCCATCAGCCGGAACGTGGTGACCTTGCCGCCGGTGATCGTCACGAAGCGGCCCACGCCGTCGCGCTGGGAGTGGTCGAGCAAGGCGTGAGCGCGGGTCACGTCGCGGGTGGCGACGTTGTCGGCCTTCGCGTCCTCGAACAGCGGCCGCACCCCCGACCACACGCGCAGCGCTCGCGCGCGCTTGAAGCCGGGCACGAGCCGCTCGCCGTCCTCGAGCATCGCGTCCACCTGGTCCTGCGCGATGGTCCGGTCGTCGGGATCCTCCACGTGCACGTCGGTGGTGCCGATCACGCTCACGGTCCGGATCGGGACGATGATGTCGCCGTCCGTGGGCATCTGGCAACGGTTGATCACCGTGTTCACGAGCCGGTGGTTCATCGCGATCATGATCCCCTTGCCCGGCAGCACCCGGACGCCCTCGATGCCCGCCATCTCGGCGATCTTCCCGGCCCAGGACCCGGTGGCGCTCACGGTCACGCCCGCCTCGACGTCGATCTCCTCGCCGGTGCGCTGATTGCGCAGCCGCGCGCCGGTCACCTCGTCGCCGGAGCGATGGATCGCGACGGTCTCGTGGTAGGGCAGGATGCGAGCGCCGCGGTCGCGCGCCCCGCGCGCCATCGACCACACGGTCTTCCAGATGTCGAGGCTCCCGTCGGGCACCCGGAACGCGCGCGAGATCTTCGGGTTCAGGCGCGGCTCCTCGGCCAGCGCGACGGAGACGTCGATCTCCTCGCAGGGCACGCCCGTGTCGCGGCAGCCCTGCATGAAGCGGCCGGCGTACTCGGGGTCGTCGAACGGCGTGGTGACGAAGAAGCCGCCCGTGTCCTCGATGTTGTCGGAGGCGACGCGGCGCAGGATCACGTTCTCGCCGATGCACTCCACCGCGGCGTCCGGGTCCTTCACCGCGTAGCGGCCGCCCGAGTGCAGCAGCCCGTGGAAGCGGCCGCTCGTGCCCTCGCTCAGATCCAGCCTGTCGGAGAGCACCACGTCGAGGCCGCGCAGCGCTGCGTCCCAGGCCACCCCGGCGCCCGTGGCTCCACCACCGATTACGAGGACATCAGTGGTGATGGAGGCCACGGGCTCCAGGTTACTGCTGTACGGCCGCTGCTACTCGGCCCAGTCGAAGGTGCGCTCCACCGCCTTCTTCCAGAAGTGGAAGGCCTGGTCGCGAGCGTCGGAGTCCATCGACGGCTCCCAGCGCTTGTCCTCCACCCAGTTCTCGCGGAGATCCTCGATGTTGCCCCACAGGCCGGTGGCCAGTCCCGCCGCGTAGGCGGCGCCGAGCGCCGTGGTCTCGGCCACCTTCGGCCGGATCACCGGCACGCCGAGGATGTCGGCCTGGAACTGCATGAGCGTCTCGTTCACGACCATGCCGCCGTCCACCTTGAGCGACTCGAGCTCCACGCCCGAGTCCGCGTTCATCGCGTCGCTGACCTCGCGGCTCTGGAACGCGGTGGCCTCGAGCGCGGCGCGGGCGATGTGGCCGCCGTTCACGTAGCGGGTGAGGCCGGCGACCACGCCGCGGGCGCTCGACTTCCAGTACGGCGCGAACAGGCCCGAGAACGCCGGCACGATGTAACAGCCGCCGTTGTCCTCCACCGTCTTGGCGAGCTCCTCCACCTCCGGCGAGGTGCGGATGATCTTGAGGTTGTCGCGCAGCCACTGCACCAGCGCGCCGGTGATTGCGATCGACCCCTCGAGGCAGTACACGGCCGCGTCGTCGCCGATCTTGTAGCCGACCGTGGTGATCAGGCCGTTCTTCGACTGCACCGCCTCGTTGCCCGTGTTGAGCAGGAGGAAGTTGCCGGTGCCGTAGGTGTTCTTCGCCTCGCCGACCGAGAAGCAGGTCTGGCCGAACGTGGCCGCCTGCTGGTCGCCGAGGTCGCCCGCGACGGACACGCCGGCGAAGCCGCCGTCCTTCACCTCGCCGTACACGGAGCTCGACGGCCGGATCTCTGGAAGCATCGAGCGTGGCACGCCAATCGCGTCGAGGAGCTCGTCGTCCCAGTCGAGCGTCTCGAGGTTCATCAGCATCGTGCGGCTGGCGTTGCTCACGTCCGTGATGTGCAGGCCGCCGTCGGTGCCGCCGGTGAGGTTCCAGATGCACCAGGTGTCGATGTTGCCGAACATCAGATCGCCGGCATCCGCGCGATCCTGGGCCCCATCCACCTCGTTGAGGATCCAGCGCACCTTCGGCCCCGAGAAGTAGGTGGCGATCGGCAGGCCCGTCTTCAGCCGGAAGCGATCCTGGCCGCCCTCCTTCTCGAGCTCCTCGCAGATCTTGTCCGTGCGCGTGTCCTGCCAGACGATCGCGTTGTAGACCGGCTCGCCGGTGTTGCGATCCCAGACCACAGTGGTCTCGCGCTGGTTGGTCACGCCCAGCCCACTGATGTCGCCGGCGCTCGCGCCGGCCTTCTGCAGCGCTCCGTCCATCACCTGGCGGGAGCGCTGCCAGATCTCCTTCGGGTCGTGCTCCACCCAGCCGGGCTTCGGATAGATCTGCTCGTGCTCGAGCTGCTCCACCGCCACCACGTTTCCGCCGTGGTCGAAGATCATGCAGCGCGAGCTGGTAGTGCCCTGATCGAGTGCTGCCGCGTACTCCGCCATTCGGTTTCTCCTCCTTCGTTCAGCCCGAGAGCGCTTCCGCGGCGCTCTTGTAGAGGTAGTAGGTGGAGGTCGCGCCCGGATCCTGGTGATCCTTGCTGCGCTCCCCCAGATAGCTCGCGCGGCCCTTGCGCGCCACGAGCGGTGTCGTGGCCTGCATTCCGCGCTCCGCTGCTTCGGCTGCGTCCCGCAGCCCGCTGTCCAGATCCTGCGCCGACTCGAGGGCCTCGACCGCCGGGATCAGCGCGTCCACCATCGTCTTGTCGCCGGGCTCGGCCTTGCCGCGCATCTGCACGCCCTCGAGCCCCTTCCGCCAGGCCGCCGCGTAGTCCGGCAGGTCCACCTCCTCCTTGCCCGCCAGCGCGGTGCCCATCTGGAGGAAGAGCGTGCCGTACAGCGGCCCGGCCGCCCCGCCGACGGTCGATATCAGCGTCATCGCCGTCGCCTTCAGCACCGCGCCAGGGTCGGGAAGCTCGTCCTGATCGAGCTTCTCCATCGCCTTCTGCATCCCGCGATCCATGTTCGTGCCGTGGTCGCCGTCGCCGATGGCGGTGTCGAGCTTCACGAGCTCCTCGCGATGCTCTGACATCTCTCCTGCGAAGCGGCGCATCCAGTCGACGACCGTGTCGCGGGTCACCGGCACCTCAGACGCCCTTGCGCAGCGCGGGCGTGTGCACTGGCGCGTCCCAGTAGTGGGTCATCTCGTCGTCGAGCTTGAGCAGGGTGATCGAGCAGCCCTGCATCTCGAGCGAGGTGATGAAGTTGCCGATCAGGTTGCGCTCGATGCTCAGCCCGTGCTCCTGCGCGATCTTGGCCACCTCGTCGTACATCACGTAGAGCTCGATCAGCGGCGTGCCGCCCATGCCGTTCATGAACACGAGCACCTTGTCGCCCGAGTTGAACGGCAGGTCCTCGACGATCGGCGTCATCAGGCGCTCGGCGATCTGCGACGCGGGGCCGATCTTCTCCCGGAAGCGGCCCGGCTCGCCGTGGATGCCGATGCCGATCTCCACCTCGTCGTCGCCCAGCTCGAAGCTCGGCGATCCGGACGCGGGGGTGATGCACGGGGTCAGGGCCATGCCCATCGAGCGGCCGTTGGCATTCACCCGCGTGGCCAGCTCGGCCACCTCGCGCAGCGATTTGCGGTCCTCCGCGGCGCCGCCCGCGATCTTCTCCACGAGCACGGTCACGCCCACGCCGCGGCGGCCGGCGGTGTAGAGCGAGTCCTCCACCGCCACGTCGTCGTTCGTGAGGACGCTCTCGACCTCGATGTCCTCGGACTTCGCCAGCTCCGCCGCCATGTCGAAGTTCATGACGTCGCCCGTGTAGTTCTTCACGATGTGGAGCACACCGGCGCCGCCGTCGACGGCCTTGGTTGCCTCCTGCATCTGGTCGGGCGTGGGTGAGGTGAAGACCTCGCCGGGACACGCCGCGTCGAGCATGCCCATGCCGACGAAGCCGCCGTGCATCGGCTCGTGGCCCGAGCCGCCACCGGAGATGATCCCGACCTTGCCGCTGATAGGAGCGTCCTTGCGGATGACGATGTTCGGGCCGTACTGCACCCGGATGAGGTCGGGGTGGGCGGCTTCCATCCCGCGCAGCGAATCGGCCACCACGGCGTCCGGCGCGTTGATCAGCTTCTTCATTTCGCCCCCAATCTGGAGAACGGACAGGACCAGAAAGCGGTAGGCGAGGCGGGCGCGACCGTCCTAGCGCCAATAATGCTCAAGAAGCCACCCCTCCTCCAAGGAACCGCTCCCTTCACGCACTGGGGCGTAGGGCCGCGACATTAACGGAAAGAGTTCGACAATGTCAAACGCCGTTCAAGCAGAATAGGTGTAGGGCGTTCCAACCGGCCCGGGGAGCGAGTGCCAGGACCAATCCAATCGATCGAGCGGGCGGCCGCCATACTCCGGCTGCTGTCTGGACGCTCGCGCCGGCTCGGCGTGGCCGAGCTGTCGGGCGAGCTGGGACTGCCCAAGGGGACGGTCCACGGCATCCTCCGCACCCTTCAGCAGGTGGGCTTCGTGGAGCAGGACGCGGAGTCGGGCAAGTACCAGCTCGGCGCCGCGCTGCTGCACATGGGGTCGAGCTATCTCGACGGCAACGAGCTGCGCACGCGCGCGCTGAACTGGGCGGACGCGCTGGCGGCGCGCAGCGGCGAGAGCGTCCGCATCGGCACGCTGCACGAGTCGCAGGTGCTGATCGTGCACCACGTCTTCCGTCCGGACGATTCGCGGCAGGCGCTCGAGGTCGGCACGCTGCTCCCGGCCCACGCCACCGCGCTCGGCAAGGCGCTGTTGGCGCACCATCGCTACATCGCCACGGACATGGCGCGCAACGACCTCCAAACGTTCACCGCATCGACCATCACCGACATCTACCGTTTGCGGCGAGAGCTCGACGAGGTCACGGAGAAGGGATGGGCCGGCGACCAGGAGGAGCTGTACCACGGCATCGCCTCGATCGCCGCGCCCATCGAGGACCGCCGTCGCGTGGTGGTCGGGGCCATGGGCATATCCGGTGCGACCGAGCGTCTGTGCGACGATGGCCGCCCGCGACCCGAGCTGATCGGCTACGTCATGGAGACGGCCAGGGCAGTCTCGAGGGAGCTTGGGGCAATACCTTGGTAGGAGTACCCCACTCTGCGTATGTCTGAGAAGTACGTCGCCTCGATCGATCAGGGCACCGCTTCGTCTCGGTGCATCATCTTCGACCAGGCAGGGCGGATCGTCTCCGTCGGGCAGAAGGAGCACCGCCACCACTTCCCGCGGCCGGGCTGGGTCGAGCACGACCCCGAGGAGATCTGGAGCAACGTGTTGCTGGTCGTTGCGGAGGCGTTGGAGAACGCCTCGCTGACGCGCGACGACATCGCCGCGCTGGGGATCGCGAACCAGCGTGAGACCACCGTGCTCTGGGAGCGGCGCACCGGCGCGCCGGTCCACCGCGCGATCAACTGGCAGGACACCCGCACCGATCACCTGATCCACGAGCTAGAGGGCGACGAGGGGCAGGACCGCTTCCGCAGCCGCTGCGGCCTCCCGCTGGCCACCTACTTCTCGGGGCCGAAGATCCGCTGGCTGCTCGACCGGATCCCCGGGCTGCGCGAGCGCGCCGAGGCGGGCGACGTGCTGTTCGGGACGATCGATTCCTGGCTGATCTGGAAGCTCTGCGGCCGGCACGTCACGGACGTGACCAACGCGAGCCGCACGATGCTGATGAATCTGGAGACCCTGGATTGGGACGACGAGCTGCTCGACGCGATGGGCGTGCCCCGATCGATGCTGCCTTCGATTCAGGCCTCCGCCTCCGTGTACGGCGAGGCGCGCAGCGCGCCGCTGGCCGGGGTGCCCGTGGCGTCCGCGCTGGGCGACCAGCACGCGGCGCTCGTCGGCCAGACCTGCTTCTCGCCGGGCGAGGCGAAGTGCACGTACGGCACCGGCAGCTTCCTGGTGCTCAACACCGGCGAGGAGCCCATCTTCTCCGCCTCCGGGCTGTTGACGACGATGGGCTACAAGCTTGGCGAGGACCAGCCGGCGACCTATGCGCTCGAGGGCTCGATCGCGGTCACGGGCGCTTTGGTCCAGTGGTTCCGCGACAACCTCGGCCTGATCGGCTCGGCCCCCGAGATCGAGACCCTGGCGCGGACCGTGGAGGACAACGGCGGCTGCTACTTCGTGCCCGCCTTCAGCGGCCTGTTCGCGCCGCACTGGCGCTCGGACGCGCGCGGCGTGATCGCGGGACTGACGTCGTACATCAACCGCGGCCATCTGGCGCGGGCGGTGCTGGAGGCCACCGCCTGGCAGACCCGCGAGGTGGTGGAGGCGGTGAACGCCGACTACCCCGTGAAGATGACCGCCCTGAAGGTCGACGGCGGGATGACCGCCAACAACCTGCTGATGCAGTTCCTGGCGGACGTGCTGGACGCGCCGGTGATGCGCCCGATAGTGGCGGAGACGGTGTCGCTGGGAGCGGCCTACGCGGCCGGCCTGGCCGTGGGCTTCTGGCCGGACGAGTCGTCGCTGCGGGAGCACTGGCACAAGGCGGCGGAGTGGCTTCCCCGCCGCAACGGCGCGAACGTCGAGAAGGGCTACCGAAAGTGGAAGAAGGCGGTGGCCCGGACCGTGAACTGGGTCGACGAGGACGACGAGGAGTAGGCGGTTCGTTTAATCAGTGACCCTGGCGCAAGCGCGCTCGCCGGGCCAGGTAGAGTGCGGCGCGCACGACATCTCGAGGGGGCGGCAAGGAGGGGGCGTATGACCGCCGCCAGCCCGCGAATGCGAAACCAGGTCTCGACGAACGGGACCTTCATCTCCGTGCCGGGAGCGTTCGACGGAGCTCCAGAGGGTTTGCTGCACGGACCCAAGCTCGAGTTCGTCTCGTTGACGAACGTGACCACCGACGCGGACAACAAGCCGCAGCAGAGCTTCTCGACTGCGGTTCACGGCGACCGCGCCTTGCTCGATTTCGGGGCGGTGGAGCCAAAGGCGATCGACCTGCAGCGCGTCGAGCGCGACTGCGAGCTGCTGATCGAAGCGATCAGGGACCACCCCGATGTTCTGCAGCATGCCCTGGCCACCGTCTGCGGTCCTTCGCGCACGAAGGCCGAGATGAACGCGGCGGCTCAGGCACTGTCCGAGATAGGCCTGACCGAACAGGCGGCCGTCGCGCAGGGTGGCGGCTGGATTGCCGTCGCCGTAGCGGTCGTCGCGGTCCTGGTGCTGGCGGGTTGCGAGCACTGTTCCCAGCCGATCGCCCCGGAACCGCAGGTGCCGTCGTCGCCCGGTCCTCCGGATGGCGGCACGAACTAGTCCGGCCAACTCGAACGCCGGTCGCCGGATTCCGTCGGCGCACGCCGACGCCGGCGACCGGTGCGCGAGGAGCAGAAGGCCCCTCCGGCCCACCGATTCGTAACGAGCCGCTACTTACGCCCGGCGTCGCTGCGCAAACGCACGCGCG
>DATNBJ010000450.1:0-7403 GCA_035572055.1 Thermoleophilaceae bacterium
GCGTGGATCATGCGGGCGGTCATCTCCTTCTCCTTCATGCGGAAGGAGGTGTGGAGGCTGGCGATCACCCAGTCGAGCTGCTCGAGCACGTCGTCGGCGTAGTCGAGGCTGCCATCGGGGAGGACGTTCACCTCGCTGCCCGCGAGCAGCGTGAACCCGTCCAGGCCGTCGTTGATCTCGCGGATGCGCTCGACCTGGCGCAGCAGCTCGTCCGGCTGCACGTCGTTGCCGAAGCCGTGCGTGGCGGAATGGTCGGTGATGGCCAGGTACTCGTAGCCCAGCTCGATCGCGGTCTGTGACATCTCCTCGATCGAGTTGCGCCCGTCGGAGGCGGTGGTGTGGGAATGCAGGTCGCCGCGCAGGTCCTCGAGGGCGATGAGCTCCGGCAGCTCGTGCCTGCGGGCCGCCTCCAGCTCGCCGCGGTTCTCGCGCAGCTCGGGCGGGATGAACTCCATCCCGAGCAGCTCGTAGACCTCCTCCTCGGTCGCGCACGCGTGGGTGGTCTCCGTGGAGTCGTCGGTCACCCCGTACTCGCTCACGTGGAAGCCGCGGCGCACCGCGTCGGTCCGCAGCGCCTCGTTGTGCTTGCCCGAGCCGGTGAAGTGCTGAAGCAGGTTGCCGAAGTTCTCCGGCGGCACGATGCGCAGGTCCACGCCGATGCCGTTGTTGGTCACCGCCTTCACGCCCGCGGGGCCCGACGAGTGCACCTCGCCGAGCAGCGGCAGCTCGGCAAAGGCCTCGGCCAGGGCCTGGGCGTCGCTCGCGGTGGCCACCAGGTCGAGGTCCTTCACGGTCTCGGCCCCGCGGCGCGCGCTGCCGGCGATCTCCACGCGCTCCGAGGCCGGGTGCTCGCGCAGCGCGCTGGCCAGCTCCTCGGCGACGGTCAACGCACGCGACAGGAGCGTGCGCGCCTTCGGCTGGCCGTCGGCGCCCGCGGCGATCGCCTCGAGGATGTTCTCCTCGGCCTTCGCGCCGAAGCCGGCGACGCCGCGGAGCTGCTGCGCCTCGGCGGCGGCCTTCAGCTCCTCGAGCGATGAGATGTTCAGCTCGTCGTAGAGCTTGCGGGCGCGCTTGGGGCCGAGCCCCGGGATCCGGGTGATCTCGATCAGCCCCGGCGGGAACTTCGCCCTGAGCTTGTCGGCCGACGGGATGCTGCCCGTGTCGAGCAGGAAGGTGATCTTCTCGGCGATGGTCTTGCCGACGCCCGGCAGCTCGGTGACGCGCCCCGCGCGGGACAGCTCCTCCACCGACGCGCCCGAGTCGCGGATGGCCTTCGCGGCGTTGCGGTAGGCGATCACCCGGTAGACGACGGCCCCGTCCAGCTCGTACAGATCGCCCAGCTCGTCGAATGCAGCGGCAATTTCGGCGTTCCTCATGATCGGGAACTACTCTACGCCGCCGTGTCAGGCCCCTGGCTCGTGCTCCCGACGTACAACGAGGCCCCCAACCTGGATCCGTTCGTGCGCGCGGTACTGCCTGAGCTCGCTTCAGCCGCGTCCGAGTACCACGTGCTGGTGGTGGACGATTCCTCGCCCGACGGAACCGGCGAGATCGCGGACCGCCTGGCGGGGGAGTTCCCGCAGGTGGAGGTTCTCCACCGCAGGACGAAGGAGGGCCTGGGGCGCGCCTACCTCGCGGGCTTCGACTACGCGCTCGACGCGGGCGCCGACCTCGTGCTCGAGATGGACTCCGACTTCTCGCACGACCCGAAGGACCTGCCGCGGCTCCTCGAGGCGGCGAAGGACGCCGACCTCGTGCTCGGGTCGCGCTACGTGGCGGGCGGCGCGGTGACGGACTGGGGGCTGACGCGGCGGCTGGTGAGCCGGGGCGGCTCGGCGTACGCGCGCCACGTGCTCGGAATACCCGTGCGCGACCTCACGGGCGGCTTCAAGTGCTTCCGCCGCAAGGTGTTGGAGACGCTCGACCTGGGGAGCATCCACACAGGCGGCTACGGTTTTCAAATCGAGCTCACCTACTGCGCGATCCAAGCCGGCTTTCGCGTCGTCGAGGTGCCGATCGTCTTCCGCGACCGCCAGGCGGGTGTCTCGAAAATGAGCGCTCGGATCGCCGTGGAAGCGGTCTGGAAGGTGCCCGCACTTAGGATGAGGCGGCCCTGAGCGGGTCACTATACTTTTTGTAGCAAGCCCTTTCGCCCGAACAGGAGAGCCAAGTGGCAGGAAACATCCCGGACGTCACAGACGACAACTTCCAGGCCGAGGTCCTCGAGTCCGACACGCCTACGCTCGTCGACTTCTGGGCTCCCTGGTGCGGTCCCTGCCGGATCATCGCCCCGAGTCTGGAAGAGCTCAACGAGGAGCTCGACAACTTCCGCGTCGTGAAGCTGAACGTGGACGAGAACCAGATCACGGCCGCGAAGTACGAGGTGATGTCGATCCCGACGCTGATCGTCTTCAAGAACGGCGAGCCCGCGAAGAAGATCATCGGCGCGATGCCGAAGAAGCGCCTTCAGCAAGAGCTGGAACCAGCTCTCGCCTAAAGGCAGCGCTCTGGAGTGAGGCCAGGCATAGCGCGCTAAAGCCGGTCCGTCAGCCGCCGATTACGGGGGCGTGACGGACCTGGCTCGCACTTCCGATCCCGCACGCCTTCATCAGGAGGGCGTCGAGGCGTTTGGCGCCGGTCGTCTCGAGGAGGCCGCCGATCTGATGCGCTCGGCGATGAGGGAGGCCTTCGATCCCGAGCTTCTGAACGACCTCGCCGTGGTGGAGCACCAGCTCGGCCGCCGCGAGTCCGCCGAGGGAATCCTGCGCACCTGCCTGGGGCTGTCGCCCGACGACACCGCCGCCAGGGAGAACCTCGCCGCCATCGCCGGTGGCGACGGCGTTCGCGCCGCCTGGCGCGGGTCCGAGACCCTCGGTGGCCCCGACCAGCACCTACCGGAGCGCGCCTTCCCCGGCATGCCCGCCGCCAACGTGATGCAGGAGCACGCGATCCGCTACGGCTTCGCGCTCGGCCTCGTGGGCGGCATGCGGGTGCTCGACCTGGGCTGCGGCACCGGCTACGGCAGCGAGATGCTGAGCTGGAGCGCCGCCTCCGTCCGAGGCTTCGACCTCTGGCAGCCCGAGGCTCACGAGCGCCCCAAGTGGCCGGGCGGCGCCGAGCTCAACTACGGGCACGACCTCTGCACCAACCCGCTTCCCACCGCCGATGCCGCCGTGATGTTCGAGGTGATCGAGCATCTCCCCGACGCCCCAGCCGCCCTGCGCACGGCCTGGTCGTCGGTCGGGCTGATGATCACCTCGTTCCCGAACCCCGTGTACCACGGGTCGCACATGAACGGCTACCACGTGAACGACTGGACGCTCGACCAGTTCGAGCACGAGCTCGCGGAAGCCTCGAAGGTGCGCTTCCGCAATGTGTCGCTGACGCACCTGCACCAGCGGCTCGACAGCACGCTGCTCCATCCGGGCCGCGCGCCCGAGCAGTCGTACTGGGTCGTCGTGGCCCGCGGCGAGCTCTAGGCCCGCTCGACCGCGATCGTCAACGGCATGCCCTCGATGAGGGCCGCCTCGCCGCCACCGGCGCCGTCGTAGCTCAGTGACGTGGCCAGCGTCTCGCCGGTCACGTACTCCTCGTGTGCGCGCACCGCGTCGAGCAGCTCCGGCGCCCCGGCGAGTGCCAGCGAGATCCGGTCCTCCACGTTGAGGCCGGCCTCCTTGCGCGCGTTCTGAATCGCGTGGACCACCTCGCGCGCGAGGCCCTCGAGCTTGAGCTCGCCGTCGAGCTCCATGTTCAGCGCGACCGCGTGAGTGCCCGAGCGCTCCACCTGGTAGCCCTCGAGCGGCTGGAGAACCTGCTGCACGTCGTCGGCCGCGAGCGGGTGCTCGCTGCCGTTGATGGCAATGCCGACCGTGCCGCCGTCGCGCAGCTTGGCCGCCGCGCTGGAGGCGTCGAGCGCGGCCACAGCCTGCGCCACCTGAGGCATGTCCTTGCCGAAGCGCGGGCCGAGCGTGCGGTAGTTCGGCTTCAGCTCCCAGCGCCCGAGCTCCTCGGCCTCGGACACGTAGCGAACCTCCTTCACGTTCAGCTCGTCGAGCAGCAGCCGTTCGAAGCGCTCGATCGCCTCGCGCTCGCGCGGCCCCGCGACGACCACCGCCTCGCGCAGCGGCTGGCGCAGCTTGATCTTCCCGTGCTGGCGGCCGGCGCGCCCGAGCTCCACCGCCGCGCGCACCACCTCCATCGCCTCCTCGAGCTCCTCGTTGCGCGCGCCCGGCTCGGGGTAGTCGCAGAGGTGGATCGACGGCTCGGATCCGTCGAGGTTCTCGTAGATCTCGTCGGTGACGAAAGGCGTGAGGGGCGCCAGCAGCTTGGCGCTCACCAGCAGGCACTCGCGCAGCGTCGCGAACGCGGCCGGGTCGCCGTCCCAGAAGCGCCGCCGCGACAGCCGCACGTACCAGTTCGAGAGGTCGTCGACGAAGGCGGCGACCGCCCGGCCGGCCGCGGTCGTGTCGTAGTCGTCGAGCCGCTCGCGTGCGATCTCGACGGTGGCGTCGAGCCGCGACAGCATCCAGCGGTCGAGCTCGGTGCGCTCGCCGTCGGCGTCGCGCGGCACGTCGTTCACGTTCGCGTAGAGGACGTAGAAGTAGTACGTGCTCCAGAGCGTGAGCAGGAACTGGCGCACGCCCTCGCCGACGGTCTCGAGCGAGAAGCGGTAGCCGTCCCAGGGCTGCTTCGAGGTGAACAGGTACCAGCGGAACGCGTCGGCGCCGTACTGGTCGAGCACCTCCCAGGGAGAGACCACGTTTCCCCTGCTCTTGGACATCTTCTGGCCCTCGTCGTCGAGGATCAGCCCGAGGCAGAGACAGGTCCTGTAGGAGGAGATGCCGTCGAGCAGGGTGGAGATCGCGAGCAGCGAGTAGAACCAGCCGCGCGTCTGGTCGAGCGCCTCACAGATGTAGTCCGCCGGGTAGCGCTGCTCGAAGAGCTCCTTGCTCTCGAACGGCGCGTGCCACTGCGCGAACGGCATCGAGCCCGAGTCGTACCAGGCGTCGATCACCTCGGGCACGCGGCGCATCTCCTTGCCGCACTCGGGGCAGGGGAAGACCACGTCGTCGATGAACGGCTTGTGCAGGTCGTCGGGCACGGTCGCGCCCAGGGAGCGCAGCTCCTCCAGCGAGCCGATGCAGAGGTCGTGCTCGTCCTCGCAGCGCCAGACCGGCAGCGGGGTGCCCCAGTAGCGCTCGCGCGAGAGCGCCCAGTCCACGTTGTTCTCGAGCCACTTGCCCATGCGGCCGTGCTTGATGTGGTCGGGGTACCAGGTCACCGACTCGTTGGCCGCCAGCAGCGAGTCGCGGACCGCGGTTGTCTTGATGTACCAGCTCGCCTTCGCGTAGTAGATGAGCGGGTTGTCCGAGCGCCAGCAGTGCGGGTAGGAGTGCTCGTACTCCTCGGCGCGGAACAGGCGGCCGCTCTCGCGCAGCGCCGCCACGATGTCGTCGTTCGCCTCGAGCACGTCGCGGCCGGCGAACGGGCCCATGCGCTCGTCGAAGGTGCCGTCGAGCTTCACCGGGTTCTGCACTGTCATCCCGTACTGCTCGCCCAGCCGGAAGTCGTCCTCGCCGAACGCGAGCGCGGTGTGCACGATGCCGGTGCCGTCCTCTGTGGTCACGAAGTCCGCCTCGAGCACCGTGTGCGAGCGGGGGCCGAAGTCGGTGACGTAGGGGAAGGGCGGCTCGTAGGGGATCCCCGCGAGCTCCGAGCCCTTCAGCCGCGCCACGATCTCCGCGCCCTCGCCAAGCACCCGCTCGACGAGCGGCTCGGCCACGATCAGCAGCTCGTGCCCGACGCGCGCGTGAACGTAGGTCACGTCCGGGCTCACAGCGAGCGCCGCGTTCGAGAGGAGGGTCCACGGGGTCGTGGTCCAGCCGAGAAATGAGATGCCCTGTTCGTTGCGCAGCGGGAAGCGGACGAACACCGACGGATCCACCCGGTCCCGGTAGCCCAGCGCCACCTCGTGCGACGACAGCGCCGTGCCACAGCGGGGGCAGTACGGCACGACCTTGTAGCCCTGGTAGAGCAGCCCCTTCTTCCAGATCTCCTTGAGCGACCACCACACCGACTCGATGTAGTCGTTGTGGTAGGTCACATAGGCGTCGTCGACGTCGACCCAGAAGCCGATCCGCTCGGTGAGCCGCGCGAACTCGTCCACGTACTTGAGCACCGACTCGCGGCAGCGCTGGTTGAACTCGGCCACGCCGAAGGCCTCGATGTCCTCCTTGGACTTGATGCCCAGCTCGCGCTCCACCTCGAGCTCGACCGGCAGGCCGTGCGTGTCCCAGCCCGCCTTGCGGTGCACCTGGTGGCCGCGCATCGTCTTGTAGCGGGGGAAGACGTCCTTGAAGACCCGCGCGAGCACGTGGTGCGAGCCGGGGCGGCCGTTGGCCGTGGGCGGTCCCTCATAGAAGACGTATTCCGGGCCACCCTCCCGGCGGCGCACGGACTCGTGGAACACGTCGCGTTCGCGCCAGCGCTCGAGGACCCGCTCCTCGAGGGCGGGGAAGGACGGCTCGCGATCGACTTCGCGGTACACGACCGCCGATTCTATGAATGCGGGCTAGGCGGCCAGTTTCCGGCAGAGCTCGGCCAGGCTGCGCTTCTCCGCGTCGTCCAGCCGCGCGAAGGTGTTGCTCACCCGCTGGGTGTGCGCGGGGAAGAGGTCGTCGACCAGCTCCGCTCCCTGGGCGGTGATCCGCAGCAGCACGGCGCGACGGTCGTGACGCAGCCGCGCGCGTGTGAGAAGGCCGCGTGCCGCCAGCGTGGCGGTCACCTCGCTGGCGCTCGCCTTGGTCCAGCCGAGGCGCCGGCGCAGCGTACGCAGCTCCAGCTCGCCGCCCGCGGTGGTCAGGACCACGAGTGCCGAGAAGCCGGCGGCGGAGAGTCCGTGGCGTTCGAGATCGGCAGCCAGCGTGCGGCGCACGCTCGACTCCGCCCGCACAAGCGCCTCGAGTGCCCTGTGAGCAAGCGAATCGCCTATCTCCAGCATCGGCGCGCGATGCTACCCCTGGTGGCGGCGGATCTGCGCGAGGCGGCGTCCTCGGGTCTAGACATGCCCAGCATGTCGTCGACCCTGCGTCCTAGCCTCGCTTGATCCGGTGCCCGCCCCAGGGGGGCGTTGGGGTCAGGCGCTGCTGCGCAGACCCGCCGCGGCGGTGAGCTGCTCGGGGAGCTCGCCGGACTGGTCCAGACGGCGGCCATCCGCGATGGCCTTCATGTTGGTCGTTGCCTCGATCGGTGTGGTGCCGAGCGAGGGGATCGCGTGGCTGCCCGCCACCGGCATCGCCTCGCGGTACTCGTACACGCGGGCGTTCGAGCCGGTGTGGCGGACGGCGTACACGAGCCGGCCGACCACGTCGAGCGTCGCCCCGCTGCCGCAGACCACGAGGGCC
>DATNBJ010000451.1:0-11930 GCA_035572055.1 Thermoleophilaceae bacterium
CCAGCTCATGACCTCGAAGACGACCTCTTCGATCTGGAAGCGGACCTGGCGCTCGAGCTCGCGCGGGGTGAGGGCGCCGAGCGAGACCAGGATTTCGCCCAGCCTGCGCGCGTCGCCCTGGCGCTCCTGCATGTCGCGCGCGCGCTCGAGATCGGCCTCGCTGATCTTGCCCGTCCGGAGCAGCAGCGCGCCCAGGGGGTGGGGATTCGACCGGATCTCGGCGAAGACGATGGCGCCGCCCTCGAACGAGATCGTGCCCACGTTATGCCGCAGCTCGGACGTGACGCGCAACACCCCCGTCTTCCGGCTCAGGTCGAGGAGCTGGAAGACGTCGTGGATGCCGAGCTCGCGAAGCGGGCCTTCGATGGGCATGGATCAGGCCGCGTCCGAGGCGAAGATGTGCTTCAGGTCGAGCGCCGTGCGGGCGTGCGCGCGCGCGGCCTGGGCGAACGGGCCACCGGGGTCGACCCGCGTCACCTTCTCCCACGCTTGCACCGCCTCGCCGTAGCGATGCACCCGCGCGAGCGCGACGCCGAGCTGGAACAGCGCTTCCACTTGCTCGGGGTCGAACTTGAGCGCCCGCTGGAACGCCTCCAGCGCCTGGGCGTCGCGCTTGTCGTCGAGCAGCGCACGCCCGAGGAGCAGCAGCGCCGCCAGGTCGTACGGGTCCTGCTCGAGCATCTCGGCCAGGCGTACGATCGCCGGCCGGACGTGCCCCGAGCGGCGCAGCAGGTCGGCGAGCGCCAGCGCCGCCTCGTTGAACGTGGGCAGCGCGTCGAGCGCCCGCTCGTACGCTTTCCGGGCCTCGTTCCAATCCTCTTTCTCTTCGTGCAGCCGTCCCAGATCGAGCCACACCTGCACGTAGCCGCGATCGAGCTCCAGCGCCGACCGGTACGCGACGAGTGCGCCGGCCTTGTCGCCGACTTTGAGCGCGACGTCTCCCTGCAGCTTGTGGAGATCGGCGCGGCCGGGAGCGCGCGTCTGGGCCTGCTGCAGCGCGGTGAGCGCTCCGGCGGCGTCGCCTCCGGCGGCGCGCCCCTTTGCGGCCGCGACGAGCGCGTCCACGTTGTCCGGCGTGAGCTCGAGCAGCTCCTCCGCCAGCCCCCGCGCCTCCTCGGCGCGC
This sequence comes from Thermoleophilaceae bacterium, assembly GCA_035572055.1. Classification (GTDB taxonomy): domain Bacteria; phylum Actinomycetota; class Thermoleophilia; order Solirubrobacterales; family Thermoleophilaceae; genus JAICJR01. The sequence goes on from DATNBJ010000451.1 coordinate 1,124, forward strand.
GGGCCGCCCAGGGCGAAGAGCGCCTTCACCTCGCCGAGCCGTGCGTCGGCGCGCCCGGGCTCGAGGCTGCGGGCCTCGCGGTAGCGCTCCAGCGCCTCGCCGTGCAGGCCGCGCTTCGCGAAGATGTCCCCGAGCAGCACGCCCGCTTCCGCGCGGCTCGCGCCCCGCTGCACGGCGCGCACGGCCTCGGCGGCCGCGACGTCCATCAGGCCCTTGCTCACGTAGTCACGCGCCAGGGCGAGCGGGTCGTCCGCGGCCTTGCCGGCAGGCGGCTCGGCGGGGGCAGCCGAGGGGGCCAGCTCCTGGAAGATGTTGTCCAGCAGGCGCTGGTCGAAGTTGAAGTCCTCGCCGAGCGTCTCCGCCGTCACGTCGGCCGAAATCTCGGGGGCGATCCCGATCGTGCCCTTCTCGTACTGGAGATCGATCGTGAGGGCGAACTTCTGGGAGACGTAGTAGGGATCGAGCTCGAGCGCCCGTTTGGTGGCGCGCAGCGCTCCGTCGAAGTCGCCCAGGTTGGACAGCGTGAAGCTCAGGTTGTAGTGCGCCCCCGCATGGTCGGGGTCCGTCTCGACGGCGCGCACGAACGCGTTGCGCGCGTCCGGGAAGCGCTTGAGCTCCACCAGCACCAGCCCCACGCCGTTCCACGCGGCCGCGGAGTTGGGCTCGCCGGAGAGCACCTGGCGGTACGCCTCGAGCGACAGCTGGAAGCGCCGCAGCTGAAACAGCAGCAAGGCGAGGTTGAGCCGCGCGGCGGTGAAGGTCGTCTGGAGCCGCAGCGCGGTGCGGAACGCCTCGATGGCCGGATCGGCCGCGGTGCCGTGCGCCTGCACCACGCCCAGGTTGTTCCAGGCGAGCGCGTACTGGGGGTCCACCTCCACCGCTTGCCGATAAGACGCGAGCGCGTCCTCCGTCCGGCCGGCCTGATGCAGCACCACGGCGCGCTCGTTCCACAGCTTGGGGGAATCCGGGACTTCCCGCAGCAGGGTGTCGTACAGCTCGAGCGCCGCCGCGAGGTCGCGCTTCAGGAGGTGCAGCTCGGCCATCGCCTGGAGCGTGAGGCGTCGGTCCTCGCCGCGCTCCAGCGCCAGGCGGTACTCCTTCAACGCTTCGTTGTAATAGCCCTTCTGTCGGAACGCGAGCCCGAGGTTGTAGTGAGCCAGCTCGTTGCCCTCCACCACCTGGGGCTCGGGGGCGAGGCGCTGGCGCCGCTCCTGGCTCTTACGCTCGGCGTTGTAGCGCTCGAGCGAGAGGTTGGTCTGCGCGCGGGCGAGCGGCGGGTTCAGCTGGATGGCGCGCTTCGACGCGACGCGGGCGTCCTGATGCCGGCCCAGGTCGCCCAGTACGAACGCCATCAGATAGTGGGCGTTGGCGTTGTCGGGGTTGAGCTCCACGGCGCGCTCGAGGGCGACGAGGGCCTCGTCATTCAGGCCGCGGTTGTAATAGATCTCGCCCAAGTAGAAGTGCACGACCGTGGAGTCGGGCTCGAGCTCGACCGCGCGCCGGAACCACTCGGTCGCGGCCTCGGGTCGCCCGCGGTTCTTCTCCGCGAGCCCGAGCTGAATGATCGCGGCGACGTCCTTGGGGCGGTGCGCGAGCAGCTGCTCGAACTCTCCCACCGCCTCCTCGTGCGCGCCGAGAATCGCATAGGCGCGTCCCAGCTCCCAGCGGGCGTCGCGGTCGTCGGCCGCCTGGCGCAGCCGCTCCTGCAGCTGCGCCACACGCCGGTCGTAGTAACCGGTGTCGTGATACGCGATCTCGAGGTTGCGCTGCGCGACCTGCATCTTCGGATCCAGCTCGAGCGCGCGCGTGAACGCCGCGATCGCGTCCTCGACGAGGCCCTTCTGATAATAGAGGACGCCGAGATTGTTGTGCGCTCCAGCGTCCGACGGGTCGATCCGGCGGGCGAAGGATCGGAGGACGGCGAGGTCGCGTTCCGAGAGCGCCGGCGCCGTCACGGGTCAGCTCAGGCGGATGGCGTCAAAGATGGCCTTGAGCGACGCCAGATCGGGGAGCAGCAGAAAGTCGCCCCGCAGCCCCTCTCCCGAGTCGATGGTGAACTCGGTCTCGACGCAGAACACGAAGTCGCGCTCGTGCCCGAAGTTCAAATACGTGGTGGTGAGCACCGCCGCCGAGAGATCCACCACGAGACTGGGCACCGACGGCAGCAGCAGCATCCCCATGAAGTCGGAGAGCGCGTTCAGGTACGCCCCCGCGAGGATGTTGCCGGCTTCCTTCAGGCACGACTGCTCGAGCGCGTCGAACGCCGCGGTCGTCCCGACCGGCCGGCGCAGCAGCATGTCGCACACCCGCCGGGCCACCGACTCCGGGAACAAGAGCAGCGTCCGCCCGGTCAGGTCTCCCAGCATGTGCATCAGCACGGCGGCGACCACGTCCTGCGGGTTCCCCAGCAGGTCCGGCACTTCCTCCAGACGCACGATGTTGATCTGCGGCACGCTGATCATGATCCGGCGGTTCGTCAGCTGCGACAAGGCGGTGGCGGCGTGACCCGCGCCGATGTTCGCCACCTCGCGCAACGCGTCGATCTGCAGCTCTTTCAGATCCCGCACGTCTTCCATGCCGCCTCCTCCTACAGGAGCCCGCCCGCATCGAGAATCAACGCGGGAACCCCGTCACCCATGATCGTCGCCCCGCTGAACACCGGCAGCGTCCCGTGCGGTGCGTCGAACCCCTTCACGACGATCTCCTGCTGGCCCAGCATCCCGTCCACCACGATGCCGCTGCGCCGCTCCCCCATCTCGAGCACGATGATGGGACACCGCGTCGGGGCGTCGCCGCTCACGCCCAGCAACCGTCGCAGATGCACGAGCGGCACCACGCGGTCGCGCAGCACGATCGCCTCGCGGCCCTCCACGATGGTCGTGGCCTGAACGCCGAACTCCACCGTTTCCGACACGTAGGTGAGCGGTAGCGCGTAGCGCTCCGCACCGACGCCGGCGATCAGCGCGCGCACGATCGCGAGCGTCACCGGCAGCCGCATCACGAAGGTCGTGCCCTTCCCCTCCTCCGAGCGGATTTCGATCGAGCCGCCCAACGCGCGGATGCGCGTCACGGCCACGTCGATCCCCACCCCACGCCCGGACACGCTCGTCACCGCGTCGGCGGTCGAGAACCCCGGCCGGGCGAGCACGCGCAGCAGCTGATCGTCGGTGAGCGCCTCGGCATGCGGGTCCACGACGCCATCCCGCTTGGCGCGCTCGAGAATCCGCTTGCGGTCGATGCCGCGCCCGTCGTCGCGCACGCTGATCGCCACGCTGGCGCGCTCGCGCACCGCGGCGAGCACGATCTCCCCTTCGGCCTTCTTGCCGCGCCGGCGCCGCTCGGCCAGCGGCTCGACGCCATGATCCACCGCGTTCCGCAACAGGTGCAGCAGCGGGTCCCCCAGCTCGTCCAGGATCGCGCGGTCGAGCTCGATCTCCTTCCCCTCGACCCGGAACGCAACCTGCTTGCCGAGCTCGCGGGCCAGGTCCCGCACCAGGCGGGGGAAGCGGTCGAACACCTGCCACACCGGCGTCATCCGCGCCTGGATGATTTCGGCTTGCAGCTCGCGCGACAGGCGGGAGACCTGGATCGCGACGTCGTCGATCGCCGGGTCCCGGGCGTAGGCCGCGAGCTCGTTCAGCCGGCCGCGCACGGTGACCAGCTCGCCGATCAGGTCCATCAGGCCGTCGAGCCGCCCGAGGTCCACCCGGATATGGCGGCTCTTGGTCTCCGCCGCGGCCGAGGGCGGGGCGCCTGCCGCGGGGGCGGCACGCCGCTCTTCTCCACCTACCGTGACGTGCTCCACGTCGCCCGCGGCCCGCACCACCCGCTCGATCTCGGCAGCCCCGGCCGCCCCTCCGATGCGGAAGCTGAAGCGCCCGTCGAATTCATCGGCCTCGAACGCCGACTCGGGCGGCGTCACCGCGTGCACCGAACCGACGCCCTGTGCCTTCTTGAGCACGAGCAGCGCGCGCCCGCCCTTGAGCGGCGCTTCGGCACGCAGCGTCACCTGCACCAGCCGCCCCGCCGCGGCCGGCGTTTCGATGACGGCAGCGGGCGCGGGCACCGGGGTCGGGCGCGCGCCGATCCCTCCCCCGCCCTCCCCGGCCCTTCCGAGCTGCGCCGCGGCGCCCTCCAGATCGGCCACCACTTCCGCGACGTCGATCTCGTCTTCGCGACCGACCACGGACAGCTCAACCGCCTGCTCGAGCGCGTCGCGCGACCGGAACAAGAGCTGCAGCAGCTCGTCGGTGGCGGGGCGTCCTCCGCGGCGCAACAGGTCGAGCAGATTCTCGGCGCGGTGGGCGAGGTCGGTGACCCGGGCGTAGCCCATGGTCGCCGCCATCCCCTTGACGGTGTGCACGGCGCGGAACAGCCCGCCGACGGGCGCGAGGTTCGCGGGGCTGCGCTCCCACTCGAGCAGCAGCTGGTTGCAGGCGCTCAGGTGCTCCCGGCTCTCGGCCAGGAACAGCTCGGCGTACTGCGAGAGGTCCATGGAATCAGCCGAGGACGCGCTGCACGGCCTCGAGGACGCGCGACGGCTGGAACGGCTTCACGACGAAATCCTTCGCGCCGGCCTGGATCGCCTCGACCACGAGGGCTTGCTGGCCCATGGCGCTGCACATGAGGATCTTCGCGTCGGGATCGTTCTTCACAATCTCGCGCACCGCGTCGATCCCGCCCATGTCGGGCATCACGATGTCCATCGTGACGAGATCGGGCTTGAGCTGCCGGTACTTCTCGACCGCCTGGGAGCCCGTTTCCGCTTCGCCCACCACCTCGAAGCCGGCCTGCGCCAGGATGTCGCTGATCATCGTCCGCATGAAGATGGCGTCGTCGCAGACGAGGACAGTGTGGCTCACACATCCTCCCTAGGAAGACAGAATGGGGGTTAGCAGCGCGTCGGTATCGAGAACCACGAAGAGTTGACCGGCGCGGCGCCCGACGGCCCGCACCAGCGTCGGATCGATGCCCGGCAGCGCCTGCCGGCGGTCCAGCGTCTCCCCACCCACCGAAACGAGGTCCACCACTTCGTCGACCGTGAAGCCGAGGACCTTCTTCCCCCCGCCCACCTCGAGGAGCACGGTAGTCCCGGACCCCCCCACACCACCGTCGGCGGAGGGCTCGGGTTGCCGCAGCGCCCGCCACCCTTCCACCACGGTGACGAGCGTACCCCGCACGTTCACGACCCCCGCCACCACGGGCGGCGCTCCGGGAATCCGGGTCGGCTCGAGCCGCGGCAGGATCTCGCGGACCCGCTCCGCCTCGGCGGCGCAGACGAGGCCACCCACCCGAAACAGGAGCAGTCGGACGACTCCCGCGTCACTCATCCGAAGCGAAGAACCCAAGATACTGCAAGGGGTTGCGTTGAGCAAGCAAATTCGGATCGGCCGCCGCTTCTCGCAGTGCCGGAACGAGATCGGCGGGCCATTCGGACCGCAGGTCGAGCCGCGCGCCGCTCACCGGATGCGCGAACGCCAGCCGGGCCGCGTGGAGCAGCTGCCGCGGCGCGAGCGCTTCGAGCCGCTCGGCGACCTGCCGTTGCGACGGCGTGACGCGCCGGCTGCCGCCAAAGGCATACTCCCGGTCGCCCACGACCGGGTGTCCCACGTGCGCGAGATGCACCCGGATCTGGTGCGTGCGCCCGGTGCCGAGCGTCACCCGCAGCAGCTCGGTTTGCGCGAACCGCGCGGTCACACCCACGTGGGTGACCGCGTGGCGGCCGCCCGCCAGCACGGTCATGCGCTTGCGATCCGTGGGATGGCGGGTGATCGGCGCCTCGATATCTACGGGGCTCTTCGCAAAATGGCCCCACGCGAGTGCGGCGTACACGCGCTCGACCTGACGCCGCTCGATCATGCGCGCGAGGCGGCGGTGCGCGAGGTCGGATTTCGCGACGAGCAGCAAGCCCGAGGTGTCGCGGTCGAGGCGGTGCACGATCCCGGGTCGCCCTTCGGCGGCACCCTGCGCGAGGGGGGTGCCCCGCTCCACCAGCACGTTGACCAGCGTGTCGTCCCAGTGACCGGGTCCCGGGTGCACGACCAGACCCGCCGGCTTGTCCAGCACCGCGAGGTGCTCGTCTTCGTACGCGAAGGTGAGGTCCCGGTGGGCGGGGGCGTAGCTCTTGGGTGGCCGTTCCTCGGGCGGCAGCTCGACGGTCACCACGGCGCCGCGCTCGAGCTGGACCGAGGCGCGCAGCGCGCGGCCGTCACGCGTGACGCGTTTGTCGGCGATGATGCGGGCGGCGACGGTGCGGGACAGTGCGAGCTGGTCGGCGAGGAACCGGTCGAGGCGCTCGGTCTCGGGGGCGACGACGCAGAAGGTCACGGCGGCCATCAGTGGTGAGCCGCCCCGGCCTCCTTCGCTCGCTCCTGGGCCCGGCCTTCCAGCCAGAGGGAGACCGCGAGCGCGATCGCCCCGACCGTGATCGCGGAATCCGCGACGTTGAACGTCGGCCACCGCGTGGCGCCGATCCCCACGTCCACGAAGTCCACGACGCCCTGGGCACTGCGAATCCGGTCAATGACGTTGCCGACAGCGCCGGCGCACACGAGCGCCAGGGCGAGCAGCCGGAACCGGTCGCCCGGCCGCGCCGAGATCACCATGGAGCGCAGCACGAGAAGCGCCACGATCGCGAGCCCGAAGAAGATCCAGCGCGAGTACGTCTCTCCGCCGAGGCACAGCCCGAACGCCGCGCACTTGTTATAAACCAGGCGCAGCTGCACGTAGTCGCCGATGACCCGGACCGGCAGGTGGCGCGCCAGCAGGGACTCGGCCAGGAGCTTGGTGACCAGATCGGCCGCGACGACCGCTCCCGCAGTCGTCCAGAACAGCCGTCGGTCAGCGGCGCTTGCCATCTTCTTCTTTCGCTTTGCACTTGATGCACAGCCGGGCGTGCGGCAGCGCGTCGAGCCGCTCGAAGCCGATCTCCTCGCCGCACTGCTCGCACTTGCCGAATTTCTCCGGCGCCTGAAACAGTCGCCGCAGCGCCTGGTTCACGTGCCAGAGGTAGCGCCCTTCCTGCGAGGCGAACAGGAACGCCTTCTCGCGCTCCATGGCGTCGGTGCCCTGATCGGCCATGTGGAACGAGTAGCTCGAGAGGTCCCCGTCGGACGCCTGCAGGCTCGAGTTGAAGGACTCATCGTAGTAGCCCAGTTCTTTCATGACCCGGGCGCGCTCTTCGTGGAGGCGCTTCTCGAGGTGGGCCAGCTGCTTCTTGTTGAGCGTGCCCTTGGTCGCCTTGGATTTGGCCTTCGTCTTCGATTTCGTCGGCATTTTATCGCGTACCGCCCTTTCGTCCGTCGTGTCGCCGGAGTGCAATGGTCACCCGGCGAGCCTCGATGTCAACTTCCCGCGTCAGATCCGCTTCATCCAGCACCGTACCGAGCACGAGCTTGCGTGCCAGCGTCTCGCCCTCGACGAACCCCTGGAACGCGGACACGGCTGCGACGATCTCCTCCGCGCCCGCCACGCTGAGCTCGATGCGCGTCGTGTATTCGTACCCCGCCTCCTTGCGGAGGCGCTGGACGCGATTCACCAGCTCGCGCGCCAGGCCCTCTTGGATCAGGTCGTCGGTCAGCCGGGGGTCGACCGCGGCCACGTACGGGCCGTCGGCCTGCACCGCCCAGTCGCTCACCACCTCGCGCGTCACCAGGACGTCCTCCGGCCGAAACTCGAACTCCCCCGACCGCACGGGGTCACCACGTTCAAGCGCCTGCAGCTCGGCCGCCGTGAGCTGCGACACGGCCGCGGCGGCGCGCGGCGTGTCCTTCCCGTAGCGCTTGCCCAGGCTCCGGTATTCCGCCTTCCCCTTCAGCCGCACCAGGTCATGGTCCGATCCCGCCACCTCGATCGCCTTGGCGTTCACTTCGGCGGCCAGGATATCTAACAGGTCTGCCAAGGCCGGGCCCCGTACGGCCGCCGGAACCACCACCTGAACTTTGGCCACGGGCTGGCGCACGGGGAGCTGCCTGGTTTCCCGGGCGGCGCGCGCCAGGGAGGCGAGCTTCCGCACCGCGGCCATCGCCTGGAGCAGCTCCGGCGCCCGCCGGCCCAGGTCGGTCGGGAAGGGCGCCAGGTGCACCGATGCGCCCACCAGCGCCCGGTGGATCCAGTCGGATACGAACGGCGCCGCGGGCGCGAGCAGCCGGGCCGACGTCACGAGCACCTCGTGCAGCGTCTCCAGCGCCACCGCGTCGGTGGCCCGGTCCGGCGCCCAGAAGCGCGGACGGTTGCGCCGGATATACCAGCGGGACAGGTCCTCGCCGACGAAGTCCATGATGCCCCGGACGCCGGCGGTCACGTCGTAGTCCGACCACGCCCGGCGCACCTCTCCCACCACTTCGTCGAGCCGCGCGAGCAGCCAGCGGTCCGCCGGCGGCCGCTTTTCGAACGGCGTCGCCGCGGCATCGGTGGGCGGCTTCCAGTCCTCCGCGTAGCGCCGGAAGAACTCGTAGGTGCTGCGAAGCGCGTTGAGAAAGCCGCCCGTCACATCCGGGATCTGGCGGCGATCGAAGCGCTTCGGCAGCCACACCTGGCTCTGGCCGAGCAGGTACAGCCGCACCGCGTCCGCCCCGTATTCCTCGATCACCTCCCAGGGGTTCACCACGTTGCCGCGGCTCTTCGACATCTTCTGGCCCTGCGCGTCGAGCACGAGCTCGTTGACGATCACGTTCTTGTACACCATCGCCTCGAACGCCGTGACCCCGATCGCCAGGAGCGAGTAGAACCAGCCACGCGTCTGATCGACGCCCTCGCAGATGAAGTCGGCCGGGAAGTGCGCCTTGAAGTCGGCCTGATGCTCAAACGGGTAGTGCCACTGGGCGTACGGCATGGCGCCCGAGTCGAACCAGGCGTCGATCACCTCGGGCACGCGCCGCATCGTGCCGCCGCACGCCCGGCAGCGCCAGGTGTACTGATCGATCGCCGGTTTGTGGGGGTCGAACTCCTTGGGCAGCCGCTTCCCCCAGCGCTCCGCCAGGTCAGCGTAAGAGCCGATGACTTCGCGGTGCTCCGCCTCGGCATCGCACTCCCACACGTTGAGTGGTGTGCCCCAGTACCGGTCGCGCGACAGCGCCCAGTCCACATTGTTCTCGAGCCACGCGCCGAACCGTCCGCTCCCCACCTCGGGCGGGTGCCAGGCGACCTGCGCGTTCACCTCGAGCATGCGCGCTTTCGCCGCGGTGGTGCGCACGAACCACGACGTGCGGGCGTAGTACAGGAGCGCCGAGTCGCACCGCCAGCAAAACGGGTAGGTGTGCGTGTACGGCAGCGTCTCGAGCCAGCGGCCCTCGTGCTTCAACCGCTCGATGATCAACCGGTTCGTTTCCTTGTCGGTCACGAGCTTGCCGTTGATCTCCGGCCAGCGCGTGTCCTGAAACGTGCCGTCGGGGGCCACCGGGTTGATGAACGCGAGGCCGTACTGCTGCGCCACCGCATAGTCGTCGGCCCCGAACGCCGGGGCCATATGGACGAGGCCGGTTCCCTCTTCAGCGGACACGAAGGCGCCGGCCACGACGATGGCCCGCTGGCCCTCCTGGGGCAGCGGTACGACCTCGAGCGGCCGAACGTATTTCTGCCCCACGAGCTCGCGGCCGCGGTAGCCCGCGACCCGTTGCACCGCGGCCAGCGGCTTGCCGCCCACGTGCACGTGCGCCGCGCGATCGGCGGCCACGATGTAGCGCGCGCCGTTCACCTCGTACTCCCCGTACTCGAGCTCCGGGTGCACGGCCACCGCGACGTTCGCGAGCAGCGTCCAGGGCGTGGTGGTCCAGATGACCAGCTGGCGGTTGGGATCGCTCGCGAGCGGGAATGTGACGAACACGGAGTTCGTCTGGACTTCCTCGTACCCGAGCGCCAGCTCGTGCGACGACAGAGCCGTGCCGCAGCGCGGGCAGTACGGCAGCACCTTGTGACCCCGGTACAAGAGCGCCTTGTCGTAGAGCCGCTTGAGCAACCACCACACCGTCTCGATATAGTCGTTGGTGTAGGTGATGTAGGGGTGCTCGTAGTCCAGCCAGTAGGCGATCCGCTCCGACAGGGTTTCCCAGTCGGCCTTGTACTTGAAGACGTTCTCGCGGCACAGGCGGTTGAACTTGTCGACGCCGTACGCCTCGATCTGCTTCTTGCCCGAGATGCCGAGCATGCGCTCGACCTCGATCTCGACCGGCAGGCCGTGCGTGTCCCATCCGGCGATGCGGGTCACGCCCTGCCCCAGCATCGTGTGATAGCGGCACACCAGGTCCTTGATGGTGCGCGCGAACACGTGATGGATGCCCGGGCGCCCGTTGGCCGTCGGCGGCCCTTCGTAGAACACGAACGGCGGGCCGTAGCGGGCGGCGTCCTGCGTCTTTTGGAACAAGCGCTCGTGCTTCCACGCCGCGAGGAGCTGCTTCTCCAGCGCGTCGGCCGAGAGCTTGGGATCGAAGAGCGGGTAGGCCATCAGCTGAGGCGCTCCAGCACGCCGCTCACCAATGCCGTGAGCGCGGGCTCCGCGGCCCGCGCCACGGCGATGATCTGCTCGACCGATGTCGGCGCGAGCGCGTCCGGGAGGCACTGGTCGGTGATGATCGACACTCCGAGCACCTTCATCCCCATGTGCACCGCGGTGATGACCTCCGGCACGGTGCTCATCCCGACGACGTCGGCCCCGATGGCGCGGAGCATCCGGTACTCCGCGCGGGTCTCGAGATTCGGTCCGGCGACGGCGACGTAGACCCCCTCGCGCAGCGTGATGCCCCGCTCCAGCGCCACGCCGCGCGCCAGCGCGCGGAGGCCGGCGTCGTACGGCTCCGACATATCCGGGAAC
>DATNBJ010000452.1:0-2132 GCA_035572055.1 Thermoleophilaceae bacterium
GACGGTAACCCGGCGGCGCTGCGGGCGTACACCGCCGCCGGAGGTGAGCGGGAGCCGGTGGCCGTTATGTTCAGCTGGACGTTCTAGGCGGATCTCACGCGGCATGGCCGGGACCCGTTCTCCACATGTGAAGCTGCCGCCCTTTCAGCTGCTGCTCGACCGCCACTCCGGGGAACTGTTCCGGTTTCTGTCGGCGTCGGTGGGGCCGGTAGATGCGGAGGACGCGTTCCAGGACACGTTCCTGTCGGCGTTGCGGGCGTATCCGAAGCTGCGCGATGCGTCCAACCTGCGTGCCTGGCTGTTCCAGATCGCGCACCGTAAGGCGCTGGACGTGCACCGTGCGCGGGGGCGGAATCCGATCCCGGTCGAGCAGGTGCCGGAGGTGGCGGTGGCCGCAGGTGGCGAGGCGGAGCCGGCGCTGTGGCGAGCGGTGCGCCGTTTGCCGGACAAGCAACGAACGGCGGTGTTCCTGCGCTTCGCGGCCGATCTGGACTATGCCCAGATCGGGGAGGCATTGAGCTGCAGCGAGCCGGCGGCGCGCCAGAACGTGCGCGCGGGGCTGGCGACGATCCGGAAGGGGTGGGCAGATGGATGATCGATTGAGCAGGTTCATGGATCGCGCGCAGGCGGAGGGTCTGGTGGACGTCGCATTCGCGGAGACGGATTCGCCGGTCGGCCGGTTGCTGGTGGCGGTCACCGACCGCGGGCTGGTGCGGGTCAGCTTCCAGCGGGAGCGGCGCGAGGACGTGCTCGCGGAGCTGGCCGAGCGGCTGTCGCCGCGGGTGCTGGAGGCGCCGCGGCGGCTGGACGAGGTGCGGCGCGAGTTGGATCAGTACTTCCTGGGCGAGCGGACGGAGTTCGATCTGCCGCTGGACTGGTCGCTGACGTCGACGCGGTTTCGGCGGAAGGTGCTCGAGCGCACGGCGCAGGTGCCCTACGGGGCGACGATCAGCTACCGCGACGCCGCCGAGGCGGCCGGCAACGAGCGGGCGGTGCGGGCGGCGGGCACGGCGCTCGGCGCCAACCCGATCCCGATCGTGGTGCCCTGCCACCGCGTGCTTCGCACCGGCGGCGCGTTGGGAGGCTACGGCGGAGGTCTGGACGCAAAGCGGTTCCTGCTCAACCTCGAATCGGGCCGCTCAACCGTCACAGGCCGGTAACGCCCAGGTCACGGGTGATAGAACGGTGCCCGGCACCCTTCTATCACCCGAACGGCCGAGCTCGGGCGCGACCGCTCAACCAAGCGGTCGCCTGTCACAGGAAGGTGACGGCCGGGTCACGCCTGTTACGACGGTGCCCGGCACCCTTCTATCACCCGCGATGTTACGACGGTGCCCGGCACCCTTCTATCACCCGCGACGGTCAGAACTCGATCTCGAGCCCGTCGTGGGCGACGCCGGCGCGGTCGCCGAGCCACGATTCAAGGTCGGCGTGCGTGCCGGTGCGGTGGCCGACGTGCGTGAACAGCGTGCGACCCGGCTTCAGCTTCGGCAGCAGCTCGACCGTCTCGGTCATCGCCATGTGTCCGCTGCCGGGGCGGTCGCGGGTCGACCCGTCCACCACCAGCACGTCGGCGTTTCGGACCAGCTTCGAGCCCGGCGGCTCGCCCACGTCGGGCGCGTAGACCAGGCTGCCGCCCGCGGCGGTGGTGAACCGGAACGCGACCGTGCGCGCGCTGCTCGAGTGCGCCACGTCGAACGCCTGCGCCACCAGCCCGTTACCCAGCTCGAGGTGCACCCCCGGCGTCAGATGCATGACCCGGAAGTCGATCCGCGGGAAGATCGTCCGCACGCCCCGCTCCGCCTCCTTGGTCATGTGCAACGGCAGCCGTCCCGCCTTCGAGAGCACGTGCAGGCCGAGCATGTGATCGTGATGGTGGTGCGTCAGCAGGATCGCCTCAGGCACCACGCCCGCCCCCAGCAGCTGCTGGTAGACGTCCGGGCCGGCGTCCACCAGGATCCGCCCGTCCACCAGCAGCGACGATCGCAGCCGCCGGTCGCGGGGGTCGGACGACGTGCACTGCTCGCAATCACAGCCCAGCCGCGGGATCGGCCACGCTGCCGAGGAGCCCAGCACGAGCGCCTTCAGAGCTCGCGCTCCCACTTGGCGTGGTGCTCGCGGGCCCAGTCCCG
>DATNBJ010000453.1:0-2748 GCA_035572055.1 Thermoleophilaceae bacterium
TTCTTCCAGCTCTCGCGCGTACTGCAGGCCGCGGGTGTTCGAGGTGCGGCTGAGCACGTCAAAGGCGTCGTCGAGGGCGCTGCGGGCGAGCTCGGAGTCGCCCAGCTGGATCGCCGCCTCGGCAAGCTCCGCCGCGGCCCAGCCGCGGTTGCGGTTCAGACCCTGGCGCTTGGCGAGGTCGATACAGCGCTGGAGCAGCCGGGCCGCGGCCTCCGCGTTGCCCGCCTCGAGCTCGAACCCGCCGAGGTTCAACGGCGTGCCCTCGAGGCCCGGGCCGTCGTCGGTGCGCTCGAAGATCGCCATCGCCTCCTCGATGAGCTGCTGCCCTCGTTCCGGGTCGGCCGCCGAGATCGCGAGCATCGCCATCCCAATCAGCGTCATGGCGGTCTCGCGGGGGTCGCCCGCGGCACGACGCAGGGACAGGGCCTCCTCGAAGCGCCGCTGTCCGAGCTCGACGTCGCCGGTCGAGCGGGCCAGGTTCCCGAGCGCGTTCAGGGCGAGGCTCGTGCCCTGCTCGTCGTCGAGCACGTGGAACAGCTCGAGTGCCTGCTCCATGGCGTCCCTCGCCGTGTCGTATTCACCGTCGGAGCGCCAGGTCTCGCCGATGCTCACGAGGGTGTACGCGGCGGCGGCGCGGCAGCGGACGGCGCGGAACAGCAGGAAGGTGTCCTCGAAGAACGAGCGCATGGGACCGCCCGGCGCGATGGGCACGAGCACGGGGTTCACGTGTGCGGCCCAGAGCACGGGGGCGTGCGCGTCGGAGATGCCGCCGAGGAGCTCGAGGCAGTCGTCGAGCAGCGCGCGGGCGAGCGCGTTCTCGCCGCGGCAGCCGGCGAGGATCCCCTGGTCGTGGCGGATGGCCACCTGCACGCCCTCGTCGCCGATCTCGCGGGCGAGGGCGAGGCCGTCGGCCAGCACCGGATCGGCGATGTCCCATTCGAAGGAGCCCATCGCCATCACGCCGAGGCGCTCGAGCGCGCGGGCCTCGGCGTGCCGGTCGCCGCTGCGGCGCGCGATGGCCAGCGCCTCGCGGCCCAGCTCCACGGTGTGCATCTCCACGGGACGCCGCACCTGGATCCCGCCCGAGGCGATCAGCGCCCGTGCGCGCTCGGCGGTGGGCTCGGGGGCGGCCTCCAGCACGTCGCTCAGCCAGCGCGACCCCTCCACGAACAGGCCGCGCGCCATCCAGAACCACCACATCGCGTTCGCCAGCCTGACCGCCGCGGGAGGGTCGTGCCGGATCGCGGAGGCGAGCGCCGCGCGCAGGTCGTCGTACTCGAGCTCGTACCGCTCGGGCGGCCACTCGCGCGCCGCCTCGGGGTTGATGTCGCGGTCCGCGTGCTCGGCGAGATCGAGGTACCAGTCGCGGTGGAGCTCCTCGACGCGCTGGCGCTCGCCCGCCGCGGCCAGACGCTCGCGCGCGTCCTGGCGCACCGTCTCGAGCAGCCGGTAGCGGTTTCCGGCGATGCCGGGCTCCACCTGGACGAGCGACTTCTCCACGAGCTGGACGAGCAGGTTCAGCGCCTCCAGGCCGCCCTCCGAGCAGAAGCCCTCCACTGCGGCCACGTCGAAGGAGCCGGCGAACATGCCGAGGCGGCGGTAGAGCATCTGCTCCTTCTCGCTCAGCAGCTCGTGGCTCCAGGCGAGCGTCGCGCGCAGGGTCTGCTGGCGGGTGAGGCCCGCGCGGCTGCCGCCGGCGAGCAGCGCCAGCGCGTCGCCGAGACGGTCGCGGATCTCGCCAGGGGAGAGCGCGCTGGTGCGCGCCGCGGCGAGCTCCAGCGCCAGCGGCATGCCGTCGAGGCGGCGGCAGATGTCCGCCACCGCTGCGGCGTTCTCCTCGCTCAGCCCGAAGCCGGGCACCGCCTCGGCGGCTCGCTGGCAGAACAGGCCGATCGCCTCGGAGCGTTCGAGGGCCTCCAGCTCCGGCTGCTCGGCCGGCTCGGGGAGCGACAGCGGCGGCACGCGCCACGCCACCTCGCCCTGGATGCGCAGCCGCTCGCGGCTCGTCGCCAGCACGTGCAGGTTGGGGCACGCGCGCAGCAGCCGGTCGGCGAGCTGGGCACAGGCCTCGATCAGGTGCTCGCAGTTGTCGAGCACCACCAGGAGCCGCTGCTCGCCGATGCGCTCGGCCAGCACGTCGGTCGGGTCGCGCTCCGAGCGCTGCTGCACGCCGAGCGCGGTGGCGGTCTCCTCGACCACGAGGGCCGGGTCGCCGATCGGCGCGAGCTCCACCACGCCAACGGCCTCGAAGGTGTCCGCGCGCCGGGACGCGAGCTCGAGCGAAAGGCGCGTCTTGCCGCAGCCGCCGGGCCCGGTGAGGGTGAGCAGGCGCGCGTGTTCCAGCGCCTGCTCCAGCTCGCTCAGCTCGCGGCGGCGCCCGACGAAGCTCGTGAGCTGATGGGGGAGGGCACTTGGCAGCGGCGCGGGCGCGGGGGGCGGCGCCTCGCCGGTCTCCACGGTGCCGGCCAGCAGCTCGCGATAGAGGGCGCGCGTCTCCGGATCGGGGTCCGCCTCCAGCTCGCGCCGAAGCGCATCCCGCAGGGTCTCGTATTGCGCGAGCGCCTGCTGGCGGCGGCCCGCGCCGGTGAACAGCCGCATGAGCCCGCGGTGCGCGACCTCGTAGATCGGGTCCTCGATCACGGCGCGCTGGAGCGTCTCGATCGCGGCGGTTGCGTCACCCGCGCCGGCCTGCAGCTCCGCCAGCTCCACGAGCAGTCCCTTGTAGGTCTCGCGCAGCGATTCGCGACG
>DATNBJ010000454.1:0-9083 GCA_035572055.1 Thermoleophilaceae bacterium
GATTCAGGTGCGGCGCCCCGTGCAGATGCACACCGTGGAGCTGGGCCGCGAGGCGCTGGCGATCGCGCGCCGCAGCGGCGACCGCCACGCGGAGGCCCGCGCGCTCGAGCGGCTCGGCGTGATGGCGATGGGCTCGTTCGAATGGGACATCGCCGACCCGGTGCTGGCCGACGGCCTCGCCCTCGCACGCGAGATCGGCGACGAGGGCGTGCAGGTGGCGATCCGCCACAACCAGGGGATCCTCGCCGGCTGCCGTGGCGAGAACGCGCTGGCCCGCGCGCTGCTCGACGACTGCCTGTCGCTCCTCGGCGGGATCTCCGACGCGCACGCGCCGGTGCTCTGGGCCGCTCACGTGAACCCGGTGCTCGTGCCCGTCGCGCCGGACGGCCCCGTGCGCTCGTTCTTCGAGGACACCTTCCTGCTGTTCCGCGCCGTCCGCTGCCGCGCCGCCGCCGCCTACACGCTGGTGAGCATCGGCGAGACCTGGCGCTCCGACGGCGAGTACGACACGGCGAGGGAGGCCATGGAGCAGGCACTGGAGCTGTTCCACGTGCTCGAGGACGACCAGGGCACGAGCCTCGCGCTGAACGCGCTCGGCAACCTGGCCCGATCCACCGGCGACATAGAGCTCGGGCAGCGCCGCTTCGAGGAGGCCCTCGCCCTGCGCCGTGCCGCCGGCGATCCGCGCGAGACAGCCATGACGCTGATGGGGATGGGCATGCTGGCGATCTCGGCGGCCGACCCGGGACGCGGTCAGCAGCTCATCCAGGAGGCGCAGGCGATCTTCGAGCGCACCGACGACGGCCCGGGTCTCGAGGGCACGCCGCTGAACCTCGGCGGGTTCGAGCTCGAGGCCGGCAACGCGGAGGGCGCGGTTGAGCTCCTCCGGCACTGCATCGACCTCGCCAAGCGCCAGGGGCTCAACCGCAACCGCGGCTGGGCGGCCGCGGAGCTTGCCGAGGCAGCGATCCAGCTGGGCGACTCCGAGCTCGCCCGCAGCGCCCTCGACGACGCGTTCGACGTGCTCAGCCGCACCTCGAACACCCGCGGCCTGCAGTACGCGCGAGAGCTGGAAGAAAGGCTCTCCGCACACGCCGCGCCCTGATTGAGCCTGCTTTGAGTGGATGTTGAGCGGCCCGCCGTAGCTTGCCCTTCTCATCCCCAGCAGAAGGAGCAATTCCGCTATGGCAATCGACGAAATGAGCACGACTACCCTGGCGCAGGGATCGGTGGCGGAGCTGGCCGAGAGCCTGCGTGGCGACCTGATCCGGCCGGGCGATCCCGAGTACAACGAGGCCCGGACCATCTGGAACGGCGCCCACGACCACAAGATGCCCGCGCTCATCGTGCGCTGCGCCGGCGTGTCCGACGTGATCCGGGCCGTGGAGTTCGCCCGCAGCGAGGAGCTGCTCGTGTCGGTCCGCGGCGGCGCGCACAGCATCCCTGGCTTCTCGACAAACGACGGCGGCATCGTCATCGACCTCTCGCAGATGAAGGGCATCCGCGTGGACCCCGAGGCGCGGACCGCCGTGGCCCAGCCGGGCCTCACCTGGGCCGAGTTCGACCACGAGACGCAGCAGTTCGGCCTGGCCGTGACCGGCGGGCTCGTGTCGACCACCGGCATCCCGGGCTTCACCCTCGGCGGCGGCGTGGGCTGGCTGATGCGCAAGCACGGCCTGACCGCCGACAACCTGATCGCCGCGGACGTCGTGACCGCCGACGGCCGGCTCGTGCACTGCAGCGCCGACGAGAACCCCGAGCTCTATTGGGGCATTCGCGGCGGCGGCGGCAACTTCGGCGTGGCCGTCTCGCTCGAGTACGACCTGCACCAGGTCGGCCCGACCGTGACAGCGGGCGCCGTGTTCTACCCCGGCCACCTCGCCGGCGACATCCTCCGCTTCTACCGCGAGTTCACGCAGGACGCCCCGGATGAGCTGACGACCCTCGTCAGCCTCGCCACCGCGCCGCCCGCGCCGTTCCTCCCCGAGGAGGCGCACGGGCAGAAGGGCGTGGTCATCGCCGGCATGTACGCGGGCTCACCCGACGCGGGCGAGCAGGCGTTCCGGCCGCTGCGCGAGCTCGGCCCCAAGGCGGCCGACCTCATCGGCCCGATGCCGTACGTGGCGATGCAGAGCATCCTCGATCCGTTGTGGGGACCCGGTGCCTACAACTACTTCAAGGCCGGCTGGATGGGCGGGCTGGACGACGAGTCGATCGACACGCTCGTCCACTACCACCAGAACATCAGCTCGCCGAAGAGCGAGATCCACGTTCACCACGTGGGCGGCGCGGTGGCGCGCGTGCCGGCGGACGCCACGGCGTTCGGCGACCGCAGCCAGCCGTTCCTGCTGAACGTCATCGCCAGCACGTTCACCTCGGAGGGATACGACGAGGCGGTGGAGTGGGCGCGGAATCTCCACGGCGCGATGGACCAGGGCCTGACCGGCGGCACGTACGTCAACTTCCTCACCGATCAGGGCGAGGATGGCGTGCGCTCCGCCTACGGCGACAAGTTCGAGCGGCTTCAGGCGCTCAAGGACGAGTACGACCCGACGAACCTGTTCAGGCTGAACCAGAACATCCCGCCTTCGCGGCGGGCCTGACACCCCATGCCCCGAGGCCGCTGACAAAACGACCAAACGGCGAGCGCGCTCGCTCCCACCCGAGCGCTACCGCCGTTCGTGAGTCGGCACCTGTATACCCGCCGGGCCTCTGTTTCATGCCCGGCGGGTCTGCGCCTCTGCCAGGCGCTGGTGCAGGCGTTCGCGCAGCTCGTCCGGTTCGTAGTGCCGCTGCGCGCGCCGCCTCCGCGCCACCACGACACCCGTCGCGGCCACGCCCGCCAGTCCCGCGAGGCCGATCAGTTTCCAGGGGATCTTCACCGCGCGCCGTAGGTTACGGCGGGTGAACGACGCGACGGTCACGCACCAGGAGGCCATCGCCACGGCGGCGACCGGCGACATCTGGCTCTTTCGCGGCGGCTCGCTCGCCGACCGCGCCATCCGCGCCGCCACCAACAGCCCGGTGAACCACGTGGGGATGGTGGTGGCGATCGACGACCTGCCGCCGCTCCTCTGGCACGCCGAGCTCGGGCGCTCGCTGCCGGACGTCTGGACCGGCAAGCACCAACGCGGCGTGCAGCTCCACATGCTGGCCGACGCGGTGCGCACCTGGGAGGAGCGCTACGAGCAGCGGGCCTGGATGCGTCAGCTCCAGGGCGGCACGATCGCGCGCGAGCACGAGGACCGCCTGATGGAGACGATCGAGCGCTTCGACGGCCGTCCCTTCCCCACCACTCCCGGCCTCGTGCGCCAGTGGCTGGTGGGCCGCTTCCGCCGCTCGATGTCGAACGAGGCGATCTACTGCGCCGAGCTGGTGGCCACGACCTATCAGCACATGGGGCTGCTGCCGTCGAAGCGCCCCGCGAGCTGGTACGACCCGGGCCGCTTCTGGAGCGGCGACCAGATCGAGCTGGTGCCGCCGTTCGCGCTGGGTTCCGAAATCGCCGTGCGAGACTGAATCGCATGGATCTCGAGCTTCTCGAGCGCGCGCTCGCCGAGCGCGGCGAGCCGCGCTTTCGCGCCGGCCAGGTGTGGGAGTGGGCCGCCCGCGGCGTCGACTCCTACGCGGACATGACGAACCTGCCGGCGGGGCTGCGCGAGCTGCTGCCCGGGGACGTGCCGTTCTCGACGCTTTCCCTGCAGCAGGAGGCGCTCGCTCGCGACGGCACCGAGAAGGCGCTCTTCAGCACCGCCGACGGCCGCCCCGTCGAGGCCGTGCTCATGCGCTACCGCGATGGCCGCCGCTCGCTATGCCTGTCGAGCCAGTCCGGCTGCCCGCTGACCTGCACCTTCTGCGCCACGGGCTCGATGAAGTTCGGCCGCAACCTCACCGCCTCGGAGATCGTCGACCAGGCGCTCCACTTCCGCCGCAAGGAGCCCGTGAACCACGCCGTGTTCATGGGCATGGGCGAGCCGATGATGAACCTCGACGCGGTGCTCGCCGCCTGCGAGCGGCTGCCGGACATCGGCATCGCCGCGCGGCGCACCGCGATCTCGACGGTCGGCTGGATCCCCGGCATCGACCGGCTGGCGAGCGAGGGACCGCCGCTGCGGCTGGCGCTGTCGTTGCACGCGGCCGACGAGGACCTGCGCACGCAGCTCATGCCGGTGAACGAGCGCTACCCGCTGCGGGACGTGCTCCAGGCCTGCCTGCGCTGGCACGAGGCGCGCCGGATGCCGGTGTTCGTGGAGTACCTGATGCTCGGCGGCGTGAACGACCGCTACGAGCAGGCGGCGGCGCTGGCAGAGGCGCTCCAGCCGGCGCAGGCCTTCAAGGTGAACCTGATCCCCTACAACCCCACGGACTCGGGGTACGAGGGATCGACGCGCGGCGCGATCGACGCCTTCAAGGCGGCGCTCGAGGAGCACGGCGTGCGCGCCACCGTCCGCCTCACCCGCGGCCGCGATATCCAGGCCGCCTGCGGTCAGTTGGCCGCAACCGCGGATACGGGTTTTCACTGACGCAGACGCGCGGTCTGTGCCGATGCGGCGTGCGCCCCCACGCACTTGAATGGCCGAAATCCGAAAGGAGACGGCCATGCAGACGGAAGTCTCAGATCAGACCGAGGCCGTTGAGCGATCGCTTCTCTCGATAGAGAGCGAGGTGCGCAGTCAGGGCCGTGAGATCAAGCGGATCTATGCGGCGTTCGCGATATTCGCGGTGCTCGCGCTCGTCATCGCGCTGGTGAATCTGCTCGTGGTCACCACGAAGCTCGGCACCAAGGACATCCGCGTGACCACCGTGGCGGCGAAGAGCGTCGCTCCGGCAGCGGCGGCGCCGGCGGCGCTACCGCACAGCGTGCCCGTGTCGCTGAAGGAGTTCAGCGTCAGCCCGACGTCCACCCAGGCGGCCGCCGGGAAGGTGACCTTCAACGTAAAGAACGACGGCACGATCACGCACGAGTTCGTGGTCGTGAAGACCAACAACGCCGCGGGCAGCCTGCTGAAGGGCAGCCGCGCGGATGAGACCGGGAACGTCGGCGAGACCGGCGACCTGGCCGCGGGTGCGAGCAAGTCCCTCACGCTCAGCCTCCCCGCCGGCCACTACGCGCTGATCTGCAACCTGCCCGGCCACTACAAGGCCGGCCAGCACACCGACTTCACGGTGAAGTAGCGGCCTCGGCTCTCGCGTCGGCTCGGACTCGGCGCGGGAGCCGCCCGTCGGCGGCCAGCCACGAGCCCGCCAGGATCAGCACGAGTCCGCCGAACGTGGCCACGGTCAGGCTCTCGTCCAGGAAGGTCGCGCCGTAGATCACCGAGAAGCCGGGCGCGACGTAAGCCACGAGCTGGGCCTTCGCCGGGCCCACCGTGCCCACCAGCGTGTACATCACCACGAAGGCGATGCCGGTGCCGAACACGCCGAGCACCACTACCGCGGCGATCGGGCCGGCGC
This sequence comes from Thermoleophilaceae bacterium, assembly GCA_035572055.1. Classification (GTDB taxonomy): domain Bacteria; phylum Actinomycetota; class Thermoleophilia; order Solirubrobacterales; family Thermoleophilaceae; genus JAICJR01. The sequence continues at coordinate 5,455 of DATNBJ010000454.1, forward strand.
CCGGAGCGCCCGACGGCGCAGTGGCGATCGCGGCGGGCAGCGTGAGGAGCGCCGCCGACAGGGTGGTCAGGCTCACGAGGCCCACAGGCTGAACGCCGGCGAACCGGCGCTTGACGATGAAGCCGGCGATCGCGTAGCCCAGAGCGGCGAGCACGATCATGATGCCGCCGGCCACGGCCTGCGAGTCGCCGCCCAGGTCCACCCCCAGGAGCAGCACCACACCGACGATCCCGATGGCGATGCCCGCCAGGCGCAGGCCCGACGAGCGCTCGGAGGGATCCACGAAGGGCGCCAGCAGCGCCGTGTAGATCGGGGCCGCCGCGATCAGGATGCCGGTGACCGAGGTGGCCACGTGGTGCTCGCCGAGGCCGATCAGCGTCAGCGGGATCGCCATGTTGATGGCGCCGAGCAGCGCGATCTCCGGCAGCCTGCCGCGCAGTCCGTTCAGCGCGCCGCGGTGGAGCGCCACCGGCAGCAGGACGATCGCCGCCAGCGCGCAGCGCACGCTCACGATCTCCGCGGCGGACATCCCGCGCAGGCCGATCTTGATGAAGAGATAGGACGCCCCCCAGAGGGCGGCCAGGGAGACGAGGAGGACCAGCGAGCGCCGGTTCACGACGCCTTGGCGGCCGTGCTCACCTGGCGGTCGGCCACGTAGGCGTCACTGGTGTCCCTGAGCACGTCGAGCATCGCCTCGGTGGCGGGCGAGCGGTAGCCCGACAGCGTGACCGCCACCACGTGGCGCACCGGAGCCTGGTTGCCGAGCGTGCGGATCAGGATGTCGTCGCGGATGGCTGTGAGGGCCAGCTCGGGAATCAGCGCGATCCCGACCCCGGCGGCCACGAGGCCCTGCACGGCGCCGTAGTCGTCGGTCTCGAACGCGATGTGCGGGTCGAAGCCGGCCGCGGCACAGGCGCGGGTCACGAACCCGGAGCACGGATAGCTGAGCGGAGGGTTGATCCAGGGCTCGCCCTGGAGGTCCTTCAGCCGCAGGCGCACCTTCTTCGTGAGCTCGTGGTCGAGCGGGAGCGCCACGTACATCGGATCGTCGAGCAGGTCCACCCGCTCGAGTCCGTGGCCGCGCTCCTCGGTGATGCCGTTCGGCTCCACGACGAGCGCCACGTCGAGCTCGCCGGCGCGCAGCGCGGGGATCGCCTCGTCGGGCTCCGCCTCGATCATGGAGAGCTCCACGCCGGGGTGGCGCGCGCGAAAGCCGGCGATCGCCTGCGGCACGAGCGCCGAGCCGGCGGTCTGGAACGAGCCGAGCCGGACGCGGCCGCCGCGGATGCCCGCGATGGCCTCGAGCTCGGCCTCCGCCTCGGCCAGGTTGGCCATCACCGACTCGGTGTGGCGCACCAGCGCCGCGCCCGCGTCGGTGAGCCGGATGCCGCGCGCGTTGCGCTCCACCAGCTTGGTCCCGACCTCGCGCTCGAGGGCGGCGATCTGCTGCGACACGGCGGACTGCGTGTAGGCCAGGGCCTCGGCCGCGGCGGAGAACGAACCGTGTGCCGCCACCTCGCGAAGGATCCTCATCCGGCGCACGTCAAGCATAAGACGATCTTATCGGAGCCAGACGAACTTGCAATTTGACCTGATGCCTCCCCGTTGGGATCCTTCATGGCGTGAAGGAGATCACCCCCATAACAATTCGTAGGGCACACCCGGAGGAGCCGGGCGTGCTGCGGGTCGCGGCGCTGGACAGCGCGCGCGTGCCGCGGTCGCCGCTCCTGGTGGCCGAGGTCGACGGGGAGATCCGCGCGGCGCTGTCGCTCGACGACGGTCGCTCGGTCGCGGATCCGTTCCACTCGAGCCTCGACCTCGTGGACCTGCTTCGTGCGCGTGCGGACGCCGCCGAGCGCTCTCCCCGACGCTCCTGGCTGCCGCTTTCGCTCAGGAAGCCGCGCTCGGCGTACTGAGCGCGTCGCTGAGCGTGACGAGGGTCAGGCCGGCGTCGACCGCCCCAGCCGCCACCGGGGTGAGAGCCGTGGCGGTGGGCTCGGCGCTCGGCCGATCCGCGTAGCGCGGCGAGTCGTGCAGGAGCACGATCGCGCCGTCGGTCAGGTCGCGAATCACGAGCTCGGCTATCCGCTCGGGCGCGATCGTGTCCCAGTCCTGGCCCCACGCCGACCAGTACACGGGCCGTAGCTCCAGCGCCCGGCACGCTTCGTGGGAGTGCTCGCTGAAGCGCCCGTACGGCGGCCGGTAGAGCAGCGGCCTGTGGCCCGTCGCCGCCTCCACCGCGCCGAGCCCCCGCGCCAGGTCGTCGCGCGCCTGCTGCGGGCTCAGGTCCTCGTGGTGGTCGTGCCCGAAGCCGTGCAGCGCGATCTCGTGGCCGCGCGCCGCCACCTCGCGGCCGAGGCCGGTGTCCCGCATGAGCTGCTCGCCGAGCAGGAAGAACGTGGCGCGCGCGCCGATCGCGTCGAGCGCGTCGAGCACCGCGGGCGTCGCGTCCTGCTCGGGGCCGTCGTCGAAGGTCAGGGCCAGGCGGCCCGCGCCGGGCTCGAGCCGCTCCAACGCAGGGAAGCGCTCCCACAGCGCGAGCAGCTCCTTGTGCTCGCGGAAGCTCGGCATCGGCGGCGCCTAGGCGGTGGCGCGCTGCTCGCCGGCCTTCAGCAGGCGCTCGCGCAGCTCGCCCTCCTCTTCCGGAGTCGGGTCGAACGCGGCGGGGTCGGGCAGCTCGTCGAGTCCGTTCAGGCCGAACAGGCGCTGGAAGAGGTCGGTGGAGCGGTACATGATCGCCCCGAACTGCGAGCGGCCGGACTCCTCGATCAGCCCGCGCTCGAGCAGCGTCCCGACCGCCGACTCAGACGCCACGCCGCGGATCCGCGCGATCTCGGGTCGCGACACCGGCTGGAGGTAGGCCACGATCGCCAGGCACTCGGCCTGCGCCTGGGTGAGCGGCGGGGTGCGCGGCCGCGCCAGGAGCCGCCTCGCCGCGTGCTCGGCCACCGGATCGGTGGCCAGCGTGAAGCCGCCCGCCACCTCGCGCAGGACCACGCCGCGCCAGCCCTCCGCGTAGTGCTCGCGCAGGCGCGCGAGGGCCTCCACCACCTCGCCCTCGCCCGCCTCGCAGGCGTCGGCGAGCGTCTCGACCGAAAGGGGATCGGGCGAGAGAAAGAGCAGTGCCTCCACAATGCGCGGGAGGTCGTTCACGACAGGGCCCCGCTCTGACGACTGTCGACTGTCGACCGTCGACTCGTCACCACTATCGGGCCGAACGACTCCGACTGCTCCCATGAGGCCTCTCCCTTCTTGTAGAGCTCGAGCAGGGCGAACAGGGTGATCGCCTCGGTCACGCGGTCGGCGCCCTGCACCGCCTCGTCGAAGCTGAAGCGCCCGCGGTTCGACAGCAGGCTGCGCAGGTGCGAGAGCCGCTCCTCCACCGACACGAGCGGCTTGGCCACGTGGTGGAGCGAGATCGGCTCGGGCAGGTGCAGCAGACCGCCGATCGCCTTGGCGAGCTGCACCGGCTCGTAGGACTTCTCGGCGAGCTCAACCGATACCCGCCGCAGCTCCTTCGGCAGCGGGGCGGAGCGGTAGCGGAAGCCGGACTCGGCCTCGAGGCGCTCGTGCAGCATCCCCGCGGCGCCCTTGTAGCGCGTGTACTCGAGCATGCGGGCGAGCAGCTC
>DATNBJ010000455.1:0-14234 GCA_035572055.1 Thermoleophilaceae bacterium
GAACGGGATCGGCGGCGGTCCTCGACGCTAGTCGGGTGGGCGGGACCAGCCCCCACCTACGCTCACCGACGGTGTCCGGTATGGACTCCGCTAGTCCGCTTCAGTGCCGGCTAGTGGCCGGACACCTCCAGGGTCCCGAAAAAACTGTCACTCAAGTTAGGACCACCTCCTTTCCCTGGTACGCACAATGAAAGCAGACGAGGGAGCGGACGAAAAGGTGTCCTCACGGCGGCGGTCGGAAAAGTCCTGAACTTGCAGGAAGAGTCCGGTGAGGCGATCGATCAGGCGGCGCCGGCGGTCGTGGCCGCAGGGTCCGAGGCCAGGCCGATCTCCGCGCAGCCGGCCTCCAGCTCGTGCAGTCCGAAGGCCTCGACCGGGCCCAGCGCGCCCGCGCCCTGCACCCCGTGCTCGAGCGCCCGCTGCGCTCCCCAGGCGAGCATCTCGCCGGTGAACGTGTAGCCGTTCACGCCCTTGAGCTCGACGCGCGAGAGCAACGTGCCGCTCGAGTTGAACGCCTCGGCGATCACGAGCGAGCCCGTGAGTGAGCGCGCTGCCTCGTCGGGCCCGCCCGTCGAGCCCTTCACGAAGCGGCGGCCCAGCTTGTCCACTCCCCTGCGCACGACCGCCACCTCGCCCGCGATGGTCATTGCCTGCATCGCGCGGGAGGCCGGGCCGAACCAGCCGAGGTACGCGTCCACGTCGCGAAGGGTCGGGTGCATGCGCGGCAGGGCGAAATGCTCGGAGCTGCCGACCGACACGCCGGTCAGCTTCTTGCCGGACGCGGTGGTGAAAGTGTGCACGCGCTTGGCGCTCCGCTCGGTGGTGAGCCGCCCGTCGCGGTAGGCGAACGCGGGGCTGAGGACCACGCCGGTGAGCGACGCCATCGTGCCGCCGCTCAGCGCGTTGCGCGGCGACGCGCGGCCGGTGATGAAGTAGCCGACGTTGACCTTCACGGCTGTGTCGCCCGCCCGCTCCATCGCGAGCGACGCGGCGAGGTTGCCGGGCACGTAGTCGTAGCCGAGCGCGGTGAGGAGGCCGGCGCCGGTCGCGCGAGCAGGCTCGTCGTAGTGCTCGAACACCTCGCGGATGAAGGGCGGCTCGCCGGTCGAGTCGATGTAGATGGCCCCGGCGTCGATGGCGGCCTCGATCGCCGGCGCACCCCAGCGAAGAAAGGGACCGACGGTGCTGACCAGCACGTCGTCGGCCGACACGATCGCCCGAACCGACTCGGGCCGGGAGACGTCCGCGACCTCCGACTCGAGACCGCCCAGCTCCGTCGCGAGTGCGGTGAGGCGATCCGCGTTGCGCGCCGCGAGCACCGGGCGGACGCCGCGCCGCACGAGCGCCTCCGCGGTCAGCCGGCCTGTGTAGCCGGTGGCCCCGAATAGGACTATTGAGCCCGCCACGCGCGGGACCCTACCGGGTCTCGGGTCTCGGGCCTGGGCGTCGGAAGAGGCGGCTACGCCGCGTGCACCAGGTACTGCTGCCAGACGTCCGGGATGCGCGTCATCGCGACGTGCACGAAGAGCGTCGGGCTGGGCGCCTTGGGCGCGTGACGTGGGTGCATTCCGGCCTGATTCGGCAGGCGGTCGCCCTTGCGGCGGTTGCACGGCGCGCAGCAGGTCACGATGTTGTCCCACGCCGAAGTGCCGCCCTTCGAGCGCGGGATCACGTGGTCGATCGTGAGCGTGCCGCGCTCGTTGCCGCAGTACTGGCAGGTCCACTGGTCGCGGGCGAAGATCGCGCGGCGGGTGATCTTGCGGCTGTGCGCGTCACGCGGGATGCGCACGTAGGTGATCAGGCGGATGACCACCGGGCGGGGCATCGTGAGGCTCTCGGCGTGGAGCGCCCACTGCGAGTGCTCGAGGATCTCGGCCCGTTGCTTGAGGACGAGAACGGCCGCGCGCCGGACGGTGCAGACGTTGATGGGCTCGTACGACGCGTTGAGCACCAGCACCCGGCTCATCGTTCCCATTCCACGCTGCTCCGGCCGGGCGCCCGGCAGCGTGGCTACTGGGCCTGGCTGTTCGCCCGCCTCCTCGAGGGTCAATGGGGCAGTAGACGACTGGTGGGACACCCTGCGGCCAGTGTAGCGGGCGTCCTGGCGGTTTCCGCTAGTTAGAGCCCTTTTGCGGAGGGGTAGGAGCCGAGGATCCGCAGCTCGCGGACCTTTTTCGCGACTGCGGCGAGTCCCTCCTCGACCGCGGGATCGCCGAGGCCTCCGTCGAGGTCCGCGAAGATGATGTAGTGCCCGAGCTGGACCCGCCGCGGCCGCGATTCGATCTTCGACAGGTTGATGCCACGGTCCGACAGCTCGCCGAGGATCGAGACGAGCGCGCCGGGCGAGTCGTCGTTGAAGCCGGAGAAGGCGATCGAGGTCTTGAGCGGCTCGTCGCCCGGCGGGGGCGCAAGCGCCGACTCGTGGGCGAGCCAGACGAAGCGCGTCTGGTTGTGCGGGTGGTCCTCCACGCCCTCGGCGAGGACCCGGCAGCCGTACAGGGATGCCGCGAGGCGGGAACCCAGCGCCGCCCACGGCTCGCGGGTCTCGGCGACGCTGCGCACCGCCTCGGCGGTGGACGCCACGGTGACGCGCTCGGCAGCGGGCAGCCGCTCGCGCAGGAAGCCGGCGCACTGCGCCGTGGCCTGGGGATGAGAGACCACGCGCGTGATCCGGTCGAGCTCGAGCGAGTCGCGCGCAACCAGGCAGTGCTCGATCTCCAGGACGAGCTCGCCGGCGATCCGCACCGACGAGGCCTCGCCGGCAAGCGCGTCGAGCGTCGCGTTCACCGAGCCCTCGATCGAGTTCTCGATCGGCACGACGGCGCGCTCGACCGCACCGTTCTGAACCGCCATCACCGCCTCGTAGACGCTGGTGTACGGAATCTCCTCGACGCCGTCGGGCGCCGAGGCGCGCAGCGCCTCCTCGGTGAAGGTCCCCGCCGGACCGAGGTAGGCGACCCTCAAGACGAGTTCGATGCGCCGGCGGCCGGCTCGAGCGCGTGCTCGATCGCCTCGAGCTCCTCCGGCGAGAGCTCGAGCTCGGAGTGGCCGTTGCGCACCTGCTTCACGTACACGCGCGCCTGCTCGCGGTGGAGGATGGATGAGACGACGACGCCGGTGCGGCGGGAGTCGAGCAGGGCGACCGAGCTCGACTGGTGGCCGGACATCTCGCCGTACGCGTCGTAGCGGACGAGCGCCGTGTAGGCGAGGCAGCCGTCGATGCGCTCGTCGTTCTGGTTCACGCGCTGGTCGAGCTTGGCCACGACCTCCTCGACCCAGTCGCGCAGCTCGACGAAGGCGGTTTCCAGCCGCTGGGCATGGGAGACGAGATCGCGCTGACCGCCCGGGCCCAGCACGGCCGTCTGGCCTGCGCGCAGACGGCGCAGCTTCACAGCCAGGACGATGGCCAGGAGAAGCGCTACGACCGCCACGCCCGCCGCCGCGAGGGCGACGATCCCCTGGGTGGTGCCGAGGTCATCCATCCGGCTGGGAGACTAGCTCGCTCAGCGAGTGAACACGGCCGGGTAGACGGCCTTGTTGTTGTCCAGCTTGGTTTCGCCCGGCACCTTCAGCACCTGGACCGTGATCTTCACCGGCACGCCCGGCGTGGGCTTCGTCACGAGGGGGATGTTGACGGTCTGCTGAGTGCCCTTGGGGAAGCTCGGGATGGTCTGCTCGAGGACGATCGGCTTGGCGCTGCCGCCGGTGACCGTGAGCTTCACCTTCACGCCCGTCTCGTCGTTGTCGCCGCCGTTGGTGGCCTTGACGTCGAACGAGACGGTCGAGTTGTAGGGAATGTCGACCGCCTGGGTGGTGCTGAGCGTCTGCCCCCCCGGCTTGACGACCACCGAGTCCAGCGACGTGCCGTGCAGGCCCGGGGTGGCCGCGGTGTTGCTCGAGGAGCTGCCGCTGCCGCCGCGGATCCGGCTGATCCGGTCGGCCACCACGCTCGGTATGAGCCACTGGATGTTCGGCAGGAAGGAGCTGGTGGGCACCTTCTCCTCACCGAGCAGGTCCTGCTTCTTCAGCTGCTTCTCGTACTCGGGGGTGAAGCGCTGCGAGTAGAGCACGTCGCTGACGAGGAAGTTCTGCATGTCCGCCGCCATCTGGGTCATGGCCGCCTCGCGGCCGGTGTCGCCCAGGGCGGTCTTCAGGTCGTCGGCGATCTTGGCGATGCCGTCGCGGCGGAACTCGAGCGTGTCGATCAGGTAGCGGTGGGCCGTGTCGAGCTCGCCGGGGTGGCCGGCGCCGTCGACCTGGTCCACGAGCTGCTCCGCCTGCACGCGCACGCCGTTGGCGTTGTTGGTCAGGTCCACGGGGCTCGGCGTGCCGTTGGTCGGCACCGCGAGGAGCTGGAAGAGCTGGTCGCGCTGCTGCTGCGACGTCTGGACCCAGGAGGTGAGGTCGCGGTTGTAGTTGCGGAAGGCCTGCTTCTTGCGGGCGGAAACGCAGCCCCTGACTCCGAAGACGAGCAGCACGACGACCAGAATGGCCACGCCGATGGCGATGCCGCGTCGCACCCAGAGGGTCTGTTGATCGACTCCCGGACCGGATGGAGGACGTCGGGATCCACCGGATCGCCGTGGTCGATCGTCTAGTTCTTCTTCGTCAAGGAATGACACGCCAAGCTCCGCGGCCGGCTGCCGCTCCTGCCAGGCTATTACAGCCGTGAGCAGGCGAGTATGACCTGCACCCCGGCTGGCAAAAGGACTCAGCGCGGGAGGGAGAGGCCCACCCGACCCGAACAGGAAGCCGAGATGGAACGCCCTTCCACCACCGAAGAGCTGCGCACGGAGCTACTCGAGCGCACGGGCGCGGGACGCTTCAGCCGCGACGTGGAGCCCGACACGGACGACCGGGTTCTCGGCCGCTACCGGCTCGAGCGCCGGATCGGCGCCGGCGGCTACGGCGTGGTGTGGAAGGGGTGGGACGAGCGGCTCGAGCGCGACGTGGCGGTGAAGGTGATCGCCATCGAGGGCGAGGGGCGCGCTACCCAGCGCGCCGAGCGGGAGGGGCGCGTGGCCGCCAGGCTCAACCATCCGGGCATCGTCCAGCTCTACGAGCTCGGCACCGACGACGCCGCGGTCTACCTGGTCTCGGAGCTCGTTCGGGGCCGAACGTTCGCGGAGCTGCTCAGTGGGGGAGCGCTGTCGGACCGCGACGTGGCGCGCATCGGCATCGTGCTGTGTGACGCGCTGGCGCACGCGCATGCCAAGGGCGTGATCCACCGCGACGTGAAGCCGCAGAACGTTATGGTCGTGGCCGAACCAGCCGCGGGGGCGGGGTTCGCGAAGCTCACCGACTTCGGCGTGGCCCACGTGGCCGACAACGACGCGTTGACACGCACCGGCGACGTGGTGGGCACGCTCGCCTACATGGCGCCCGAGCAGGCCGAGGGCCAGCGCGTGACCACCGCGGCCGACGTGTACGCGCTGGCGCTGACCCTCTACGAGGGCTGGACCGGACACAACCCCGTGAAGGGGCGGGCGCCCGCCGCCACCGCCCGCAACCTGGGCCGGCCGCTGCCAAGCCTGGCGCGCCAGCGCCGCGACCTGCCGCTCGAGCTGTGCGCGACGATCGACGAGGCGCTGGATCCGCGTCCCGAGCGGCGGCCGAGCCTCAAGGTGCTGCGCGCCGCGCTCCAGCAGGCCGCGGGCGAGCTGGAGGAGGAGGGCGGCCTGGTGGAGCCCGCCACTCTCCAGCGCTTCGGCCTCATGGAGCGCGACCGGCCGCGCGTGGCTCCCGCGCTCCCGATGCGCGTGGTGGCCGGCGCCGCGGCGGGCGTGCTGGTGCTGCTCGCGGGCGAGCTCCTCGGACCCTCGCTGCCCGTGTCCTCGCTGCCGGCTGCAGCGGCTGTGGGCGTGGCGGTGGCGCTGCTGCCGCGGCTCGCCTGGCTCGCGGCGGCCGCGGCGCTGCTCGTCTGGCTCGGCTCGAACGACGAGCTGGGCACGGCGGTGGTGATCGGAGTGGCGATCGCTCCCACGCCCCTGCTGCTCATGTGGGGCGGGACGCTCTGGTCGCTGCCCGCGCTGGCGCCCGCACTGGGGGCGATCGGTCTCGGGCCCGCCTACGTGGCGCTCGCGGGCTTCGCGCCGACTCCATGGCGGCGGGCCGGCCTGGGCGCCGCGGGCTACTTCTGGCTGGTGGGCGCCGAGGTGCTGACGGGCAACACGCTGCTCTACGGGCCCGCCCCGGACGTGCACGCACGCGCGACGTGGCACGACTCGTTCAGTGGGGCGGTGGAGCACGCGGTGGCGCCCACGCTGACATCGGCCGTTCTGCTGCCAGCGGTGGTGTTCGCCGCCTTCGCCGTTCTGCTGCCGCTGGTGGTGCGCGGACGCGCGCTGGGCGTCGAGCTGATGCTCGGCGGCGCCTGGGCCGCCGGGCTGATCGTCGCGCTCGAGGGGATGGACCGCCTGATGGACGGGACGACCCCGCGAGGCGTGGTGGCCGGGCCGCTGGTGGGGCTGGCACTTGCCGTGCTGGCTGCCCGCGCGGCACCCCGAGCCTTAACGGAGAGTCCCTAGGATGACCGGTCCATGAGCGTGCTTCGGAACCTCGAGGCAAAGCTCGAGGCCTTCGTGGAGGGCGCCTTCAGCCGCGCCTTCAGAACGCGAGTGCAGCCCGTCGAGCTTGCCCGCAAGCTGGCGAAGGAGATGGAGGAGAACCAGGTCGTCTCGATCTCGCGCACGTACGTGCCGAACGAGTACGTGGTCTTCCTCTCGCCGACCGATCGCGAGCAGTTCTCGAGCTACGAGGGCGCGCTCAAGAAGGAGCTGTCGGACTACCTGCTGGAGCACGCGCGCAACGAGGGGCTGGCGCTGGTCACGCGGCCGACCGTGGAGTTCCGCACCGACGAGCGCCTCGGAGTGGGCGAGTTCGGCATCCAGGCGCACCTGATCCAGCCGCCCGACGAGGAGTCCGGCGAGCACGAGCCGCAGCCGGCGGACTACGGGCACACGATGGTGTACTCGCCCGACCGCGAGGCACGCAAGCTGGTGGAGCCGCCGTCGAGCGGGCGGGCGATGCTGGTGGGCAACGGGCAGCGCACGGTCCTGACTGGCCCGCGTGTCCTTCTGGGTAGAAGCCGGGAGTGCGACATGGTGATCGACGATCCCAACGTGTCGCGACGGCACGCCGAGCTGCGCCGCCAGGACGACACCTGGATCGTGAACGACCTCGGGTCGACGAACGGCGTGAAGGTGAACGGCAGGCGCGTGGAGCACGCCGTGCTGAAGCCGGGGGACGAGATCACGCTCGGCCTCGCCCGGCTCTCGTTCGAGCAGGAGTAGGCACATGACCGACGATCCGGTCGCGGTAGCGCTCAAGTTCGCCTTCCTCATCGTGCTGTACCTGTTCCTGCTCTGGGTCGCTCGCAGCGCATCGCGCGATCTGGTGACGCACGACGACTCCGCCGTGGTGAGCGAGGACACCGGCGTGCGCCGTCCGCGCGAGCGCGCCGGTCCCGACCTGCGGGCGGGGGTCGAGCCGCAGCTCGAGGTTGTGGCCGCGATGGGGCACGAGCCGGGCACCGTGTTCGACCTGGGCAACGGCGGCGCTACGCTCGGTCGCTCAGCGAACAGCGACATCGAGGTGGACGATCCGTTCGCCTCGTCCGCCCACGCCAGGATCTTCCCGCGCGGGGACTTCATGTACATCGAGGACGTTGGCTCCACCAACGGGACCTACCTCAACGGGAGGCAGCTGCGGCGGGCTGAGCAGCTGAAGATGGCCGACTCCATCCGGATCGGCGACACCGAGTACCGCTACCGGGAGTAGGCGTGGCGCTTTCCATAGTCGAGGAAGCCGGCCTCACCGACGTGGGGCGCCAGCGGCACACAAACGAGGACCGCTACTTCGAGTCGGCGCCCCTGTTCGCCGTCGCCGACGGCATGGGCGGCGCTCGGGCGGGCGAGGTGGCGTCGCAGATCGCGGTGGACGAGTTCGCCGAGCAGACCGACAGCGGCGGCAGCCCGGAGGAGCGCCTGGCGACCATCGTCAAGGCCGCCAACCGCAAGATCTACGACCTCTCGCAGTCCAACGAGTCGCACGCGGGGATGGGCACGACGCTGACCGCGGCGCTCGTCCACGACCAGGAGGTGTCGCTCGGGCACGTGGGCGACAGCCGCGCCTACCGCTTCCGCGACGACGAGCTCGAGCGGCTCACGGAGGACCACTCGCTGGTGGAGGAGCTCATGCGGATGGGCAAGCTCTCGCCGGAGGAGGCCGAGTCCGATCCGCGCCGCTCGATCATCACCCGCGCGCTCGGCCCGGAGCCGGACGTGGAGGTGGAGACGTTCACCTATCCGGCCAAGGACGGGGACGTGTACCTGCTCTGCTCGGACGGGCTCACGGGGATGCTGCCCGAGGAGCGCATGGCGGAGATCCTGCGCGCGCGGTCGTCCCTGAAGCAGGCGGCCCAGGCGCTCGTGGACGACGCCAACGCGCGCGGCGGCAAGGACAACATCACGGTGCTGCTGTTCAAGCTCGCCGAGGAGGTCAAGGAGGGGACCGACGTGGAGTCGGACACCCTCAGCGGCTCGGACGACCCCGAGCCGGCGGCGGCGCCCGAGGCCGCGGGCGGCGACACCGTCGTGCTCGGCCGCGATGAGGTCGAGGCCGAGCGGGCGAAGGCGGCCACCGCCACGGTCGCACCGCCGTCCCCGCCGGAGCCGCAGTCGCCACCGCCGCGCCGACCGGAGCCGCCGGCGCGTCCGCGCAAGCGCCGTTCCAAGATCGTGCTTGCGGTCGCGCTCTCGCTGATCGTGCTGATCGCCGCCTGCGTGGGCCTCTACGAGGCCAGCAGGCAGTTCTACTTCGTGGGCACCGACAAGTCCGGGCTGATCACGCTGTACCGCGGCGTGCCGTACGACCTGCCGCTCGGCATCAGGCTCTACAGCACGCAGTACGAGAGCACGGTGCCGGCCATCTCGCTGCCCACGCGCCAGCGCAAGGCCGTGCTGAACAACCGGCTGCGCGGACGGGGCGACGCGGTCGATCTCGTGCGCTCGCTCGAGCGGCAGCAGCAGGGGTAGCCGGTGTCGGCACGCTCACGCGAACTGTTCGGCCTGGTGCCGGTCACGCTCCTGGTCACCGCCGGCTTCACCGCCGTGCTGATCACGCGGTCGGCGCAGACGGGAACCGTGACGCTCACCTATGGGGCGATCTTCCTGGGCTGCTGCCTGTTCGCCCACATCTTCATCCGCGTCCGGCTGCCCGACGCGGATCCCTACATCTTCCCGCTGGCCGCCCTGCTGGCCGCGTTCGGCCTGGTGATGATCTACCGGATCGATCCGACCTTCGCGATCAAGCAGGCCGGCTGGTTCGTCTTCGGTGAGCTGCTGTTCTGCGCGACGATCGTGTTCCTGCGCGACTACCGCGTGCTCGAGCGCTACCGCTACACGATCGCGGCGGTGAGCATCGGGTTGCTGCTGCTCCCGCGGGTGCCGGGCATCGGAGTGAACTCGAACGGCGCGTACCTCGCGATCCACTTCGGCTCGCTCCAGTTCCAGCCGGCCGAGTTCGCCAAGATCGGCATCGTCATCTTCCTGGCGAGCTACCTGCGCGAGACGCGCGACGTGCTCGTCCGCGGCCGGCTGCCGCGCATCAGCCTGAAGCACTTCGGCCCGCTGCTGCTGGTCTGGGGGCTGGCGATGGTCATGCTCGTGCTGATCCGCGACCTGGGCAGCTCGCTGATGTTCTTCGGCGCGTTCCTGGCGATGCTCTACGTGGCCACGTCGCGGATCTCGTTCGTGGCGGCGGGGCTCGGGCTGTTCGCCGGCGGGGCGGTCTACTTCGCCAACCACGTGCAGCACGTGCACGACCGCGTGACGATCTGGCTGCATCCGTTCCGGCCCGACCTGGTGAACGACCGCGCCTACCAGATCGCCCAGGGGCTCTTCGCGCAGGCGGACGGCGGGCTGTTCGGGCAGGGGTTGGGCCAGTCGCTCCTCACCGTGACCGGCGCGAACGGTCAGCAGGTCACGATCCTGCCCGCCGCCAAGACCGACCTGATCTACGCGGTGATCACGAACGAGCTCGGGCTGTTCGGCGCGGTCGGCGTGATCCTGATCTACCTGCTGCTCGTGCAGCGCGGGTTCAAGACCGCGCTGATCTCCCACGACGGCTTCTCGAAGCTGCTGGCGGTCGGCCTCTCGGCGGTCGTGGCGATCCAGGTGTTCGTGATCGTCGGCGGCGTCACGCGCGTGATCCCGCTGACCGGCGTCACGCTGCCGTTCATCTCCTACGGCGGCAGCTCGATCGTGGCGAACTTCGTGGTGCTCGCGCTGCTGTTGATCCTGTCGGATGCCGCGCGCAGGCCGCCGGCGGAGCGCGGGGGCGTGGTTTGAACAGGCAGATCGCGCATCTGTTCGCTCTCGTGCTGGTGCTGTTCGGCCTGCTCGTGGTGTTCACGTCGCGCTGGACGATCTTCGAGGCGAAGGGCCTCCAGCACCAGACCGCGAACCGGCGGCCGCTGCTCGAGGAGCAGCGCGTGCCGCGCGGCTACATCTACGCGGACGACGGCACGATCCTCGCCCGGGACGTGCGCAAGGGCCGCGGGTCGACCCTGCGTTACGTGCGCACGTATCCGCAGAACGGCCTGTTCGCGCACGCCGTCGGCTACTCGTTCCTCACGCAGGGCAGCGCGGGGCTCGAGCGCCAGGAGAACGACGCGCTGGCCGGCCGGCACAACGAGTTCACGTCGATCGTCGACGAGCTGGCGGGCAACAAGCAGGAGGGCGACGACCTGCGGACCACGCTCGACCCCGAGGCGCAGCGGACGGCCCTGGCCGGGCTGGCGGGACGGCCGGGCTCGGTGGTGGCCCTCGACCCCGCGACCGGGAAGGTGCGCGTGCTGGCGAACGTCCCCAGCTACGACCCCAACCAGATCGGGGCGGGACGGAAGCCGACCGGCTCCTCGCTGCTCAGCCGCGCCACGCAGGGCCAGTACCCGCCGGGCTCGACGATGAAGGTGGTGACGGCGACCGCCGCGATCGACAGCGGCCGCTACACACCCGACTCGGTGGTGTCCGGCAAGTCGCCGAAACTCGTCGGCGGCGTCCTGCTCAGCAACTGCTGCACCGAGGGCAGTGGCAGCTTCGGGCCACTCACCCTCACCCAGGCACTAACGGATTCGGTGAACACCGTGTGGGGTGAAGTCGGTGAGAAGCTCGGCAACGACCTCATGTTCAAGTACATGAACCGCTTCGGCTTCGACAAGAAGCCGCCGATCGAGCTGCCCGGGGACGAGCTCACGGCGAGCGGGGTGCGCGGCAAGGGCGGAAGGCTGCTGGGCCCGAACGACGACATCGACATCGGTCGCGTGGCGATCGGCCAGGAGCGCCTTTCGGTCACGCCGCTGCAGATGGCGCTGGTCGCCGCCACCGTGGCGAACCACGGCAAGCTGATGAAGGCGCAGCTCGTGGACAAGATCGTGTCACCCGACGGCCGCGTGCGCGACACCGTGCAGCCGGCCGAGGTCGACCAGGTGATGAAGCCGGAGACCGCGGACAAGGTCACGGCCATGATGGAGAGCGTCGTGAAGCAGGGCACGGGCACGGCCGCCCAGATCCCCGGCATCACGGTGGCGGGCAAGACCGGCACCGCCGAGGTGGCGAACGGCACCTCGAACCAGGCCTGGTTCATCGCGTTTGCGCCAGTACCCAACCCGAAGGTGGCCATCGCGGTTACCGTCGAGAGGACGCAGGGCGAAGGCGGGACCGTGGCCGCCCCTATCGCCAAGCAGGTGATGCAGGTCCTTCTGCGAGAGAACCGATGACCGAGGTCGCCGACAACACCCTGGTCGACGGGCGCTACCGGATCCTGAACCGGATCGGATCGGGCGGAATGGCCGACGTCTACTGCGCCGAGGACACGCACCTCGGGCGGCAGGTGGCGCTGAAGGTCCTGCACCGTCGCTTCGCCCAGGACCAGGAGTTCGTGGAGCGCTTCCGGCGCGAGGCGTCAGCGGCCGCCGGGCTGCAGCACCCGAACGTCGTGAACGTGTACGACCGGGGCAGCCACGACCCCACCTACTACATCGCGATGGAGCTGCTGGCCGGGCGCACGCTCAAGGACCTGATCAAGAGCGAGGCGCCGCTCGACCAGGAGCGCGCGATCGACATCGGCGTGCAGATCCTGCGGGCCGCCGGCTTCGCCCACAAGCGCGGCGTGATCCACAGGGACTTCAAGCCGCACAACGTGATGATCGGCGCCGCCGACAACGTGAAGGTCACGGACTTCGGCATCGCGCGGGCCGGTGCGTCCGAGATGACCGAGACCGGCTCGATCATGGGCACGGCGCAGTACCTCTCGCCGGAGCAGGCGCAGGGCCACGGCGTGACCGCCGCGTCGGACATCTACTCGATCGGCGTGATCCTCTACGAGATGCTGGGCGGGCGGGTGCCCTTCGAGGGCGAGAGCGCCGTGTCGATCGCGCTCAAGCACCTCAGCGAGCCGCCGCAGCGGCTGGCGCTCGTGCGGCCGGACATCCATCCGGCGCTGGAGGCGGCGGTCATGCGTGCGCTCGCGAAGAACCCCGCCGACCGCTACGCGAGCGCCGACGAGTTCATCGCCGCGCTGGAGGGCGCCAAGCAGGCGATCGCGTCGGGCGGCAACGGCGCCAGCGGCCAGGACACGGCCGCGTGGGCGCCCGGCACGTTCATCCAGCCGCCGCTGCCGCCGCTCCAGCAAGAGACCCGTACCCGCCGCCCGCGCCGCTGGCCCTGGATCGCCGCGCTCGTCGCGCTGCTCCTGGTGGCCGCCGGCATCGGCGCCTACGAGCTGATCTCGCATGCACGCGTGACGGTGCCGAATCAGGTTGGCAAGCAGGAGTCGCCCGCCACGACGGACCTCGACTCGCGCGGCTTCAACGTCGTCGTGCAGCGGGTGGAGAGCGGCGAGCCGGTCGGCGTGGTGATCGCCCAGACGCCCGAGGCGGGCACCAAGGTCGACAAGCACTCCACGGTGACGCTGCGCGTGTCCAAGGGGCCCGGCCAGGTGCAGGTGCCGCAGGTCGAGGGGCTATCGCTGCAAAAGGCGAGCTCGGCGCTGCAGCGGGCGGGTCTGTTCGCCGACTCGAGCTCCCAGACATCGGACACCGTGCCCAAGGGCCAGGTCATCTCGGCCGATCCCGCCGAGGGCTCGCTCGTGCAGAAGGGATCGCACGTGCGGCTCGAGGTGAGCAGCGGGCCGGAGCAGGTGGAGATTCCGAACGTGGTGGGCAAGGACGCCTCCGCCGCGCACTCGGACCTCCAGCAGGCTGGTCTCAAGTTCAACGACACGCAGGACTTCTCCGACTCCGTGCCCGAGGGCGACGTGATCTCACAGTCGCCGGTCGCGGGTGGCGAGGTCGACAAGGGCAGCGAGGTGGAGCTGACGATCTCGAAGGGCCCCGACCTCTCCAGCGTCCCGGACGTGACCGGCCTCACCCAGGCGGAGGCCACGGGTCAGATCCAGGCGGAGGGGCTCAAGGTGCAGACCAAGGCGCTGACGGTGACCGACCAGGCGCAGAACGGCCTCGTGGTGCGCCAGCGGCCGCAGGCGGGCACGCAGCTCAAGAAGGGCCGCACCGTGGTGATCTACATCGGCAACTTCCAGGCCCCGAGCAGCACGACGCCGGGTACGCCGTAGATGCGGGTCGTGGTGCTCGCCGGCGGCCGCTCCAGTGAGCACGACGTGTCGCTCGCGTCCGCCGCCGCCGTGCGCGACGCGCTGGAGCGCGCCGGGCACGAGACCGTCTTCGTGGAGATCGGCCGCGACGGCCGCTGGAGCCGCGGCGGCTCGCCGGTCGAGCTGACGCCCGGCGGCGGTGTGCTGGGGGCGGACGTGGTGTTCCCCGTGCTGCACGGCCCGTTCGGGGAGGACGGCACGGTCCAGGGTCTGCTCGAGACGATCGGGGTTCCCTACGCGGGCGCGGGCGTTCTCTGCTCGGCGCTGTGCATGGACAAGGCGCTGTTCAAGGAGCTGATGGCGAGCCGCGGGCTGCCGCAGGTCGGCTACGCCACGCTGCGTCGCGACGCGTCGGTGGACTCGCTGGTGGAGCGGCTCGGCCTGCCGCTGTTCGTGAAGCCGGCGCGGCTCGGGTCGTCGGTGGGGATCTCGAAGGTGGAGACCGCGGAGCAGCTGCCCACGGCGCTCGGCGTGTCGTTCGAGCACGACCCGGTGGCGCTCGTCGAGCAGATGTCCGCGGGCATGGAGGTGGAGTGCTCGGTGATCGGCAACGACGAGCTGAC
>DATNBJ010000456.1:0-3127 GCA_035572055.1 Thermoleophilaceae bacterium
ACCGTGTCCTTGCCCGAGCCGCAGTTCACCACGTCGCGCACGTTGTCGCGGGTGTTGATCGAGTCGTTGCCGCTGCCCGCGTTCACCGTGTCGCGGCCCGCGCCCGGCACGATCGTGTCGTTGCCCGAGCCGGCGGAGATCCTGTCCCGCCCCTTGCCCGCGAAGTCGCGGTCGTTGCCGGCGCCCGAGCTGATCACGTTGTTGCCCTCGCCGCCCACGAGGTGGTCGTTGCCGGCGCCGTCGGTGAGCCTGTCGTTGCCGTCGTCGCCGAAGAGGTTGTCGTTGCCCAGGCCGCCGGTGATCAGGTCGTTGCCCGCGTTCCCGTGCAGCGTGTCGTTGCCCGCGTCGCCGCTCAGGGTGTCGTTGCCGTTGCCGCCGCTCGCGTTGTCGTCACCCGCGCCGCCGCCGATCCTGTCGATGCCGTCACCGCCGCTCAGGGTGTCGTCGCCGTCACCGCCGGTGATCTGGTCGTCGCCGTCGGCTCCCGTGACGTGGTCCACGCCGGCGCTTCCCGCGAGCGTGTCGTCGCCGGTGCCGCCGCCGACGGTGTCGTTGCCGGCGCCGCCGTCCTCGGTGTCGTCGCCCTCACCGGCCAGCAGGACGTCGTTGTCGTCGCCGCCGTTCATCGTGTCGTTGCCCACGCCGCCGTCGACGCGGTCGTTGCCGGGGCCGCCGTCGAGGGCGTCGTTGCCCTGGTCGCCGACGAGCTTGTCGTCGCCGACGTTGCCGATCAGCGTGTCGTCCCCCTCGAGGCCGCGTACGGTGTCGTTGCCCGCGAGCATGTCGAAGGTGTCGTTGCCCGTGGTGCCGCCGCAGTTGTCGTCGCCCGCCGTGGGCGCGCAGAGCGGCAGGACGTCGCCGGACGCCGTCAGCGGCGCCGCCACCAGGAGCAGGGCGCCGATGGCCAGCGCGAGCAGGACCCGGGCGTTCACGCGCCCGATCCTAACGATCAGGACAGAAGCGGTAGGAGCGCCTGGAGCTTGACCTCGGTCTCGGCCAGCTCGTCGGCCGGCACCGAGTCGCGCACGATGCCGTTCCCCGCGTACAGATGGGCCACCCGGCCGCGGATCAGGGCGCAGCGGATCGCCACGCAGAACTCACCGTCCTCGGACAGGTCCGTCCAGCCCACCGTGCCCGCGTACCAGCCGCGGTCGAGGCCCTCGAGCGTCGGGATGAGCTTCACCGCGACCTCGCGGGGCTCGCCGCCGACGGCGGGCGTGGGATGCAGGCGGCCCGCCAGCTCCACGCACGACACCGGCTCCGCGAGCTGGGCGCGGATCGGCGTGGCCAGGTGCTGGACGTTCTGCACCTTCACGAGCACCGGCGCGTCGGCGGCCGCCACCCAGACGCTGACCGGGCGCAGCGTGCGCTCGATCCGCCTCGTGACGATCGCCTGCTCTTCGCGCTGCTTGTCCGACTGAAGGAGCTGCTCGCCGAGCAGGTCGTCCACCGACGGATCGGCGCTGCGGCGCGTGGTGCCGGCCAGGGCCACGGTCTGCGCCCGGGCACCCTCGCGGCGCACGAGCAGCTCCGGGCTGGCGCCGATGAAGGCCAGCTCCGGCGTGCCCACCAGGTAGCAGTAACAGGCGGGGAAGGCGGCCCGCAGCGCGTCATAGACCGGCGCCGGGTCGATCTCCGCCGGCGCGTGTACTCGCACCTCGCGGGCCAGCACGAGCTTGTCCAGCTCGCCCGCCTGGATGCGCTCCACCCCGCGCGCCACCGCCGACTCGAAGTGCGACGGCGGCGTGGCGCTCGCCACCCGCGGGCTCACGAGCGGGTCCGGGTCGAACAGCGGCATCGGCACGGGCTCCAAGGAGTCCACGCGCGCTCGCAGGCGATCGAGCACCGCCTCGGCGGACTCGTCCCCGTCGAGCACCGCCGCGACCGTGAGCTGCGCCGCATCGCCGCGGCGCGACAGCGCGATCTCGGGCATCAGCATCTGGGCGGGCGCGAGCGAAGCCCACTCGGGACTCGAGCCGCCGTCCTGCGCGAACGAAAAGCCGCCCACCCAGACCGGCCCCTCGTCCGCGAATGCCCCGCGCGCCAGCTCGCGGCAGGCGGCCGCCACGCGCGCGAAGCGCTGCTCGCCGTCGGCCTCCACCAGCGCGGCGTGCCCCAGCGTCGCGAGCACCCGGTCCGGCTGCTCGAGGCAGAAGTAGCGGTCCCCCGCCTGCCGGGCCGCGAGGACGGCCGCCGGCAGATCGAGCTCGGCGGGCACCGCCTCGCTGACCGAGGCCAGCACCCGCCGGCGCTCACGCCGCGCCCTGGCGATGGCGTGCTCCAGCCGCTCTTCGAGGCGGGTCCAGGCGGCCTGCGAGAGGCCGATCCGGGCGGCGTCCGAGCGGACCGTCACGTGGCGGAGCGCCCGCGCGAGACCGCGATCTCGCCGGTGCGCACCATCTCGATCAGGCCGAACGGGCGGATCATCCGCTCGAACGCCTGGATCTTCGCGTCAGCGCCGGTGATCTCGATCGTCACCGAGCGCTTCGACACGTCCACGACCGTCCCGCGGAAGATGTCCGCGAACTCGAGTACCTCGCGCCGCGTCTCGCTGTCGGCCGACACCTTGAACAGCGCGAGCTCGCGCGCCACGGTCTCGTCCGGCTCGAGGTCGCGGATCTTCAGCACGTTCACGAGCTTGTGCAGCTGCTTCGTGACCTGGTCGATCGGATGCAGCGCACCGTCGACCGTGAGCGTGAAGCGCGAGATCGTCGGGTCGTCCGTCGGGCCCACGTTCAGCGACTCGATGTTGAACCCACGCCGCGCGAACAGGCCGCTGATACGGGCCAGCACGCCCGGCTTGTTCTCCGCGAGGATCGAGAGCACGTGCCGGCGGCCGGTGTGGATGCCACCGCTCGCCTCGAGGTCTTCGAGGTTGAGGACCTCCTTGGTTCCGGGTTCACCCACGCCGGCTCACCCCACCATGTCCCGGGCGGCCTGACCCGCCGGGATCATCGGATAGCAGTTCTCCTCCTTGGTGACGTGAACGTCGAGCACCACCGGGCCGTCGGTGGCGAGCGCCGTCTTCATGGCGTCGACCACCTCGTTCTTGTCGGTGACCCTCATGCCCACCGCGCCGAACGCGTCCGCGAGCTTCACCCAGTCCGGGCTCGCACCCATCTTCACC
>DATNBJ010000457.1:0-3791 GCA_035572055.1 Thermoleophilaceae bacterium
GTACGAGGCGGTGGCGGAGGCGCGCCCGGGCGACGACTACCGCTTCGTGCTGGACGGCAAGCCGCTGCCCGACCCGGCCTCGCGCTGGCAGCCGGAGGGGCTGCGCGGTCCGTCGCGCGTGGTTGCGCCGCCGAGCCTCGCGCGCTTCGACACGCCCTCGATGCGGGACCTCGTGCTCTACGAGCTGCACATCGGGACGTTCAGCAGGGAAGGCACCTTCGCGGGCGCGATCCCGTACCTGCGCGAGCTCGCCGAGCTCGGGGTGAACGCCATCGAGATCATGCCCGTGGCCGAGTTCCCCGGCGCGCGCGGCTGGGGCTACGACGGCGTGTACCTGTCGGCGCCGCAGTCGTCCTACGGCGGCCCCGTGGGATTCGCGCGCCTGATCGACGCCGCCCACGAGGCGGGCCTCGCCGTGGTGCTGGACGTGGTCTACAACCACGTGGGCACCTCGGGCGTGCAGGCGCTCGACGCCTTCGGCCCCTATTTCACCGAGAAGTACGAGACGCCCTGGGGGCGGGCGATGAACTACGACGACGCCGACTCCGATTCGGTGCGCGAGTGGGTGCTCCAGTCGGCGGTCCAGTGGATCCGCGACTACGCGATCGACGGCCTGCGCCTCGACGCGATCCACGCGATCGTGGACTCGAGCGCCGAGCACCTGGTGGAGGCGATCGCTCGCCGCGTGCACGCCGTGAACCCGCGCGCGCTGGTGATCGCCGAGAGCGGGCTGAACGATCCGCGCGTCATGCGGCCGCGCGAGCGCGGCGGCTACGACTGCGACGCTGCCTGGGCCGACGACTTCCACCACGCGCTCCGCGTGCCGCTCACGGGCGAGCGCGAGGGGTACTACGTGGACTTCGGTCAGATCGGGCAGCTCGCGAAGGCATTCCACCGGCCGCACGTGCACGACGGCACCTACTCGGCCTATCGCCGCCGCCACTTCGGCGCGCCCGCGGAGGACGTTCCCGTCGAGCGGTTCGTCGTCTACTGCCAGAACCACGACCAGGTGGGCAACCGCGCCTACGGCGACCGGCTGCCCGAGCACGCCCGCAGGCTCGCCGCGTTCTGCACGCTGCTCTCGCCGTTCACGCCGATGCTGTTCATGGGCGAGGAGTACGGCGAGCGCGCGCCCTTCCAGTTCTTCTCCGACCACATCGACAAGAAGATCGCCAAGGCCACGCGGGAGGGCCGCCGCCGCGAGTTCGCCGCCTTCGAGCAGTTCGGCGAGGAGATCCCCGACCCGCAGGCCAAGTCCACCTTCAAGGCCTCGAGGCTCACGCGCGAGCGCGATCCGGAGATCGCGGGGCTCTACGCCGATCTGCTCGCCCTGCGCCGCCGCCTGCCCCGGGGCGACTGCGGCGAGATCGCCTTCGACGAGGAATCCCGCTGGCTGCGGGTGCGCCGCGGCGAGTTCGAGCTCGTCTGCAACTTCGCCGAGCGCCCTTCACGCGTACCCTGCTCGGATGGCCGGATCGAGTTGGTGACGCATGGGCAGCCCGCGATCAGCGACGGGCACATCGAGCTGGAGCCGTTTGCGGGGGCGCTGATCGCGTGAGGGAGGTCTGGCCGGGCCGGCCGTTCCCACTGGGCGCCACGTGGGACGGGCAGGGCACGAACTTCTCCCTGTTCTCCGAGGACGCCGAGCGCGTCGAGCTCTGCCTGTTCGACGACGACGGCAATGAGGAGCGGGTGGAGGTGAAGGAGCGGACTGCGCTCAACTGGCACTGCTACCTGCCCGCCGTCGGGCCAGGGCAGTGCTACGGCTACCGCGTCCACGGCCCCTACGACCCGCCGAGCGGACTGCGCTTCAACCCCTGGAAGCTGCTGATCGACCCCTACGCGAAGGCGATCGAGGGCGGCGTGCGCTGGGAGGAGGACGTGAACGTGCTCCCGTACGTCCCCACCGGCGACGATGACGCCGACCTCGAGATGGACGACGAGGACGACGATGCCGTGGCCATCCCGAAGTCGGTGGTCATCGACCAGGGGTTCGACTGGGAGGGCGACCGCCTGCTCCAGATCCCGCTCGCGGAGACCGTGATCTACGAGACGCACGTGAAGGGCTTCACGATGCGCCACCCCGACGTGCGCGAGGACCTGCGGGGCACATACGCCGGGCTCGCCTCGGAGCCGGCGCTCGAGTACCTCCAGTCGCTCGGGATCAGCGCCGTGGAGCTGCTGCCGGTCCACCACATCGCCGACGAGCACTTCCTCGTCGACAAGGGGCTGACGAACTACTGGGGCTACAGCACGATCGGCTACTTCGCCCCGCACTCCGAGTACGCGGCCACGGGCAGGCGTGGCGACCAGATCCGCGAGTTCAAGGGCATGGTGAAAGCCCTGCACAGGGCCGGAATCGAGGTGATCCTCGACGTGGTCTACAACCACACCGCCGAGGGCAATCACCTCGGGCCGATGCTCTCGTTCAAGGGCATCGACAACCGCGCCTATTACCGCCTGATGCCCGACGACCAGCGCTTCTACATGGACTTCACGGGCACGGGCAACTCCCTGAATCCGGTCCACCCGAGCGTGCTGCGGCTGATCATGGACTCGCTGCGCTACTGGGTGATGGAGTGCCACGTCGACGGCTTCCGCTTCGACCTCGCCTCCGCGCTGGCGCGCGAGTTCTACGACGTCGACCGCCTGTCGGCCTTCTTCGACACGATCCACCAGGACCCGGTCCTCTCCCAGGTCAAGCTGATCGCAGAGCCCTGGGACGTCGGCCCCGGCGGCTATCAGGTGGGCAACTTCCCGGTGCTCTGGTCCGAGTGGAACGGGGTCTACCGCGACACGATCAGGGACTTCTGGCGCTCCAACGCCGGCCCGGGCGACTTCGCGGCGCGCATCACCGGCTCCGCCGACCTCTACAAGGACGAGGGGCGCCACCCCTTCGCGTCGATCAACTTCGTGACCGCCCACGACGGTTTCACCCTGGCGGATCTCGTCTCCTACGAGCACAAGCACAACGAGGCCAACCAAGAGGACAACCAGGACGGCACCGACGACAACCGCTCGTGGAACAGCGGCGCCGAGGGCGGCACCGACGACCCGCAGATCAACGAGCTGCGCGGCCGCCGGCACCGCAACTTCCTGGCCACGCTGCTGCTCTCGCAGGGCACGCCGATGCTGCTCGGCGGCGACGAGATGGGCCGTTCGCAGCAGGGCAACAACAACGCCTGGTGCCAGGACAACGAGCTGTCCTGGTACGACTGGGAGAACCTGTCGCGCGACGGCCGGCTCGTGGAGTTCACCCGCCGGCTGATCGCCCTGCGCAAGCAGCATCCGGTGCTGCGCCGCGAGCGCTACCTGCTCGGCGAGGAGCTGAAGGGCTCCGGCCTGCCGGACGTGTGGTGGTTCAGACTCGACGGCCGGCGGATGACTCGGCGGGACTGGCAGTCCGGCGAGGGCGTGGTGGGCATGTTCCTGAACGGGGTGGAGATCGTCACGCCCGGGCCGCAGGGCCAGGACATCGAGGACGACTCGTTCCTGCTGCTGTTCAACGCGTCGCCGGAGGACCACACGTTCACGCTGCCCAATCGGCGCTTCGGCACCAGCTGGCAGCTCGAGCTGCGCACCGACGATCCTGAGGCGGCGTCCGGTAGCGCCACCTACGGCGCCCGCACCGAGCTTACGCTGATCACGCACTCGCTCGTCGTTCTGAAGCGCGCGGCTTGACCGAGCTGCGCGCCACCTACCGGCTTCAGCTGGCCGGCGAGTTCGGCTTCGCCGCGGCCCGGGAGCTGGTGCCGTACCTGGCCGACCTGGGCGTGTCGCACCTCTACCTC
>DATNBJ010000458.1:0-11337 GCA_035572055.1 Thermoleophilaceae bacterium
GGGCGATTCGCTTGGAGTCCTCCTCTTTGCGGGCACGGAGCCCGCGCGAGATGCCGCCCCGGCCCAGTGGTCGATAGAGGACGTAACCCCAATGGTGCTCAACCACTTCCAGGTAGGCTCGTAGCCCGCTATGGCCGACGACACCGCGATCGCCTTCCGCGACGAGACGGTCGCCGCTCCGCCCGCCCGGGCGCACGCGCGCATCGGTGCCGGTCTGCGCAAGCCGGCGAACTGGCTGCAGCTCTTCAAGTTCTGCGTGGTCGGCGGCACGGGTTACGCGCTCAACCTCGCGGTGTTCACGCTGCTCGCGGTTGTGCTCGACGTGCACCACATCGCCGCCGCCACGGTCGCTTTCCTCGTCGCCCTCGCCAACAACTTCTGGTGGAACCGGCACTGGACGTTCAGGGCCGGCGACGGTCACGCCGGCTTCCAGGCCGTGCGCTTCTTCGTGGTGAGCGTGCTCGCGTTCCTGTTCTCGCTCGCGATGCTCGAGCTGCTCATCAGCGGCCTCGGCGTGCCGAAGGTCGCGGCGCAGGCGATCTCGATCGCCGCCGCGATGCCGCTGAACTTCCTCGGGAACAAGATGTGGAGCTTCGGCCAAGGCCGCTGAGCCGAGGCCTCCTGGTTCTCGCGCTCGTCGCGGCCGCGCTCGCGGCCCTTGCGCTTGCCGCACCGTCCCCGGCGCACGCCGCCGTGGTGCTGCCCGACACGCAGACCCAGGTGCCGAAGGGCTACCGGATGAACGCCGAGCAGGCGATCGCCGCCGCGGAGCGCGTGGTGAAGGTGCAGAAGGAGCTGAAGAAGCACCCCGGCCAGTGGCGCGCCTACGGCTACGTGAGCCGGCCGCGCAGCTGGCAGGTCAGCTGGTTCGACAAGAAGGACAAGGAGAAGATGCAGGTGCTGGTCGACGACCCGACCGGTACCCCGCTCGAGGCCTGGACCGGCTATCAGGTGGCCTGGCGCATGGCGCGCGGCTACCCGGGCGCGTTCGGCAAGAGCTTCAACGCGATCTACCTGTGGCTCCCGCTCGGACTGATCTTCCTGCTGCCGTTCATCGACTTCCGCAACCCCTTCCGGCTGCTGCACCTCGACATGCTGATGCTGGTCGCGTTCGTGGTCTCGCATCTGTTCTTCGAGAAGGGGAACATCGGCGTGTCGGTGCCGCTCGCCTACCCGGTGCTCGCCTACCTGCTGATCCGGATGCTGATCGCCGGCTTCCGGCCCAAACAGCGGCGCGGCCGGCTCGTGCCCTGGGTACCGACCTGGGTGCTCGGCCTCGCGATCCTCTTCCTGGTGGGCTTCCGCGTGGGGCTCAACATGGTCGACTCGAACGTGATCGACGTGGGCTACTCGGGCGTGATCGGCGCCAACCACATCGTCCACGGCAAGGAGCTCTACAACGGCAGCTTCCCGGCGGACAACGAGCACGGCGACACCTACGGTCCGGTCGACTACCTGGCCTACGTGCCGTTCGAGCGCATCTGGCCGTGGAGCGGCAAGTGGGACGACCTGCCGGCGGCGCACGCCGCGGCGGTCACCTTCGACCTGCTCACGCTGCTCGGCCTATTCCTGCTCGGGCGGCGCATGCGCGCGGGGCCGGCGGGAACGAACCTGGGCACGGCGCTGGCGTTCGCCTGGGCCGCCTATCCCTACTCCATGTTCGTGCTCTCCGCGAACTCGAACGACTCGCTGGTGGCGGCGCTGGTGGTGTTCGCGATGCTCGCGCTCACGTCGGCGCCCGGCCGGGGACTGATGCTCGGCCTTGCCGGCGCGGCCAAGTTCGCGCCGCTGGCGCTGGCGCCGCTGTTCGCGCGCGGGCGCGACGCGCTGTGGAGCCGCCGCACCTTCATCGCGGGCGCGCTGATGATCGCCGTCGTGGTGGTGGCGTTCCTGCCGTTCATCCCGCCCGGCGGGCTGCACCAGCTCTACGACCGCTCGATCGGCTCGCAGATCAACCGCAGCTCGCCGTTCAGCATCTGGGGCCAGACCTCGCTCGACTGGCTCCAGGTGGTCTGGCAGGCGGGGTGCGTGGCGCTCGCCCTCCTCGTGGCGGTGGTTCCGAAGCACCGCAGCGAGGTGCAGATCGCGGCGCTCGGCGCCGCGGTGCTGATCGCCTTCCAGATGGCGGCCGACCACTGGTTCTACCTCTACGTGGTCTGGTTCGCGCCGCTGATCTTCGTGGCGCTGTTCGCGTCGTACGACCGCTCGACGAAGGACGACGAGGCGGAGGGCTGGGACCTGCGACCCGAGACCCGAGAGCCGAGACCTAACTTCCGGGAACCAGCAGCTGCTCGATAGACAGCGCGCGTCCGGACTCGTCGGCCTCGATGAGCACGGCATTGAGCCACGGGTCCTCGTCTGAGGTCTCGAACTTCACCGGCATCATCGTCACGAAGCGCTCGAGCGCCTGCTCGCGCTTCACGCCGATCACGCCGCCGCGCGGGCCGGTCATGCCCACGTCGCTGATGTAGGCGGTGCCGCCGGGCAGCACGCGCCCGTCCGAGGTGGGGATGTGCGTGTGGGTGCCCACGCAGGCGGTCACGCGGCCGTCCAGGTGCCAGCCCATCGCCACCTTCTCGCTGGTGGCCTCGGCGTGGAAGTCCACCAGCACCCAGTCGGCGGAGTCGCGCAGGTCGGCCAGGATCACGTCGATCTCGCTGAACGGCGAGCGCGCCGCGTCGAGGAAGACCGTGCCGGACAGGTTCACCACGCCGAGGCGCCCGGCGTCGCCCCTCAGCACCGTGTAGCCGCGCCCGGGGTTGCCCTTCGGGTAGTTGGCCGGCCGCACGATCCGCTCGTCGTTGTCGAGGAAGCGGTAGACGTCGCGATGCTTGAAGGCGTGGTTGCCGAGCGTGATCGCGTCGACCGTGCCGCCATCGAGCCACTCGCGCGCGATCTTCTCCGTGATGCCGAGCCCGCCCGCCGAGTTCTCCCCGTTCGCCACCACGAAGTCGGGCTTGTGCGCATCGCGCAGGCGGGGCAGCAGCGCTTCCAGAGTGCGGCGGCCGATGCCGCCGACCACGTCACCGATGAACAGCATCTTCATGCGCCGCGATTCTGGCACTCCCATTACCGTAGGCACGATGCAGGAGCCCGCGGCCGCGCCGGCGGCCGACCTCGGCGTGGTCCTCGAGGCCACCGACATCGTCAAGCGCTTCGGGGAGCGAGAGGCGCTCAAGCGCGTGTCGCTCAGCGCCCACCGGGGCGAGCTCGTGGCGATCATCGGGCCGAACGGCGCCGGCAAGACCACGCTGCTCTCGATCCTCGCCGGGGTGCAGAAGCCGGACGGCGGGCGCGTGAGCCGCTCGCCCGAGGAGGTGGGCTGGGTGCCCCAGCAGGCGGCGCTGTACAACAAGCTCACGGTGGCCGAGAACCTGCGCCTGTTCGCGCGGCTCGAGCGCTGCCCGGACGTGCGGGAGACGGTCGAGCGGATGCTCCAGCAGACCGGGCTCGAGGAGCGCGCGGACGATCCCGTGGGCGAGCTGTCGGGGGGCAACCGCCAGCGGGTGAACATCGCGATCGGCCTCCTCTCGGCGCCCGACGTGCTGCTGCTCGACGAGCCCAGCGCCGCCCTCGATCCGCGCCAGCGCGAGCGCCTGTGGGAGTTCATCGGCGCGCTCGCGGCCGAGGGCACCACCGTCCTCTACTCGACCCACAACGTGCAGGAGGCTGAGCGCTACGCCGGCCAGGTGGCGGTCCTCGCCGACGGCGAGCTCCTCTACACCGGCTCACCGCGTGAGCTCGAGCGCCTGGTGGGCGCCACCGATCTCGACTTCGAGGCCGCCTTCGTGGCGTTCCTCAGGCAGCGCGGACACTAGTGGTGCTCGCCTCCGCAAATACGCTCGCGTTCGGCGGCTGCGAACCTTCGCCTGTGCGCACCCGCGATGCTCGCCAATGCTCCGCATTGGCTGCGCTCGCGTGCACGCCCATGCTCGGTTCTCGCTCGTCGATTCGCGACCGTATTTTCGTCGGAGAGCACTAGATGCGCTGGCTCTTCCTGAAGGACCTGCAGATCCTGAGGCGCTCGCCGCTGCTGGTCGCGCTGCTCGTGCTCTACCCGATCATCATCGCCACGCTGATCGGCTTCGCGATCTCGCGCGGCCCGTCGAAGCCGCGCGTGGCGTTCCTCAACGAGGTGCCCGCCGCGGCCGGCAAGCTCGACCTCGGCGGTCAGAGCATCGACGTGTCGCGGTACGCGGACGAGATCTTCAGCCGCATCGAGCCCGTGCAGGTGAGCAGCGAGAAGGAGGCGCTCGACAAGGTGCGGTCCGGCGACGTGCTCGGAGCGCTGATCATCCCGCCCGACATCACGCAGAAGCTCGAGACCGGGCTCGAGTCGGCGAACGTGAAGGTGTTCTTCAACTCGGAGGACCCGGTCAAGTACCGCTTCGTGCAGGACACGATCAAGTCCGAGGTCCAGGACGCCAACGCGGCGCTCACCAAGCAGCTCACCAAGGTGGCGCTCGGCTATCTCGACCTGATCTCGAAGGGCGGCGACGTGTCGCTGTTCGGCAGCCACTTCAACGTGCTCGGGCTCGAGAAGGCCGAGGCGATCGTGCGCGCCGCACAGGCGAGCCTGCCGGCGAACGCGCCCGAGAGGGAGCAGCTCGCCCAGGTGGCGACGTTCGCGAAGCTCGCCCGCGACAACCTCAAGCTGTCGGGCGGCGTGCTCCAGTCGGTGGGCACGCCGATCAAGGTCCAGCAGACGATCGTGAAGGGCGGCCACACGCCGCTCGACTCGTTCGCGGTGGCGATCGCCGTCACCGTCTCGCTCATGTTCGTCACGCTGCTGCTCGCCTCCGGCGTGCTGGCTCTGGAGCGCGAGGAGAACGCGTTCCTGCGCCTCGTGCGCGGCCTGGTGTCCCGGACCGGCCTGCTCGTGGAGAAGGTGGGGCTCGCGGCGGTCTGCGCGATCGGCGTCTCGCTGGTGATGCTCGCGGGCATCGCCCTGTTCGTGTCGCTGGAATGGGGCCGCTTCCCGCTGTGGCTGCTGGGGCTCGCGTTCGGGGCGCTCGCCTTCGGCGCCATGGGCGTGGCCATCGGCGGCGTGACCCGCGAGGTGCGCGCGGCGTCGCTGCTCGCGTTCATGGTCTCCCTGCCGATCGCGTTCCTGGCGCTGGTGCCTTCCGGATCCGTGTCGGAGGGCCTCTACGACGTGATCCGCGTGATCTCGGCGCTGTTCCCCTTCAAGCCCACGCTGGAGGCGATGAACTCGGCGCTGAACCGCTCCGGAGGCATCGTCGGCCCGCTCGTGCACCTGGCGATCCTGACCCTCGCGTTCGGTGTCATCGCGCGGATCTCCCTGCGGCGCTTTGCCTGATCAGCCCTAGACTGCCTAGCGATGGCCTTCCCGGCGACACGCATGCGCCGCCTGCGCAAGACCGGCGTGCTGCGCGACATGGTCCGCGAGACCGAGCTGTCCGCGAAGCACCTCGTTTATCCCATGTTCGTGGAGCTGGGCATCGACAGCCGGACGCCGATCGAGGCGATGCCCGGCATCGACCGGCTCTCGATCTCCCAGGCCGTTGAGGAGGCGGGCGAGGCCCATTCGCTCGGCATCCCGTCGGTGCTGCTGTTCGGAATTCCGAGCGAGAAGGACGAGCAGGGCAGCGGCGCCTATGACGAGGAGGGCGTGGTCCAGCTGGCCACGCGCGCGATCAAGGAGGCGTTCCCCGAGCTCGTCGTGATCACCGACGTGTGCCTATGCGAGTACACCTCGCACGGCCACTGT
Organism: Thermoleophilaceae bacterium; assembly: GCA_035572055.1. Taxonomy (GTDB): domain Bacteria; phylum Actinomycetota; class Thermoleophilia; order Solirubrobacterales; family Thermoleophilaceae; genus JAICJR01. The sequence goes on from DATNBJ010000458.1 coordinate 5,732, forward strand.
GGCGTGGTGCGCTCGGACGGCGACGTGGACAACGACCTGTCGCTCGAGCTGCTGGCGAAGACCGCCATCTCCCAGGCCGCCGCCGGCGCCGACATCGTCGCGCCCAGCGACATGATGGACGGCCGCGTGGGCGTGCTGCGCACGCAGCTCGACGCCGAGGGCTACGGCGAGACGCCGATCATCGCCTACAGCGCGAAGTTCGCGAGCGCGTTCTACGGGCCCTTCCGCGAGGCCGCCGATTCCACGCCCGCCTTCGGCGACCGACGCGCCTACCAGATGGATCCGGCGAACTCCGACGAGGCGGTGCGCGAGGCGCTGCTCGACGTCGAGGAGGGCGCGGACATGGTGATGGTCAAGCCCGCGCTGCCCTATCTCGACGTGATAAGGCGCGTTGAGGAGGCGACCCTTCTGCCCGTCGCCGCGTACAACGTGAGCGGTGAGTACTCGATGCTGAAGGCCGCGGTGGCGGCCGGCTACCTCGACGAGCGCGCCGCCGTGTTGGAAACGCTCACCGGCATCCGCCGCGCCGGCGCCGACATCGTGATCACCTACCACGCGAAGGACGTGGCGAAGTGGCTTCGGTGAGCGCCGGCAACTACGGCGTGAAGGCGCGCGAGCGCAAGGACGGCGCCGCGATCCCGCTCGACGAGCTGGACAAGCGCCTGCTCAACCTGATGCAGGGCAGCTTCCCGCTGGCGCCGCGCCCCTACGCGGAGGTCGCGCGGCTCGCCGGCGTCGAGGAGGACGAGGTGCTCCGCCGCGTCGACCGCCTGGTGAAGGAACGCATCATCCGCCAGGTCACGCCGATCTTCGACACGCGCGTGCTCGGCTACAAGTCGATGCTGGTCGCGGCGAAGGTGCCCGCGGACAACCCGCACCGCGCCGCCGGCCTGATCAACGCGCACCCGGGCGTCTCGCACAACTACCTGCGCAACCACGAGTTCAACCTCTGGTTCACGATCGCCGTCGAGCCGGACTCCAAACTGGGCCTCGACGGCACGCTGGACGTGCTGAGGGAGGAGACCCAGGCCGAGTCGATCCGCCAGCTCCCCACGCTGCGCCTGTTCAAGATCCGCATGGACCTGGAGATGGAGCAGGGCACCGACGCGCTCGCGAAGGCGGCCGAGGCGGCCGAGTACCGCGAGCCCGAGGCGATCCCGCTGTCGGACCTCGACATCGCGGTGATCCGCACCCTGCAGGGCGACCTGCCGGTCGTGTCCGAGCCCTACCAGCCTGCCGCCGACGAGCTCGGCGTCCCGGTGGACCGGCTGCTCGAGCACCTCGAGTCGATGCAGGAGCGCCGGGCGCTGCGCCGGGTGGCCGCGATCCTCTTCCACCGCCGCGCGGGCTACTCCGCCAACGGCATGGGCGTCTGGAACGTGCCCGAGGAGCGCATCCTCGAGCTGGCGCCGCTGATGGCGTCCTTCCGCGGCATCTCGCACTGCTACCAGCGGCCCACCTACGCGGACTGGCCCTACTCGGTGTTCACGATGGCGCACGGACGCTCCAAGGACGAATGCGACGCGATCCTCGACTCGATCGGGGAGCGCACGGGCATCGAGGAGCGCGCCACCCTCTACAGCTCGACGGAGTTCAAGAAGATCCGGCTGCTGTATTTCACGGACGAGTACAAGGCCTGGGAGGCTGAGCACAGCTGAGCGCTTCGGAGCGCACCGCCACTCGCTCCGAGGAGCTATACGCCCGGGCCGTCAGCTTGCTGCCGGGAGGGGTGAACTCGCCGGTCAGGGCCATGCGCTCAATCGGTCGCGATCCGCTGTTCATCGCTCGCGGCGAGGGCGCGGAGATCTTCGACGTCGATGGCAACGGCTATGTCGACTACGTCTGCTCGTGGGGACCGCTGATCGCGGGGCACGCGCACCCGCAGGTCATTGCCGCGGTCACTGACGCCGCGCAGCGGGGCACCAGCTTTGGCGCTCCCACCGAGGGTGAGATCCAGCTCGCCGCCGAGGTGGTGGAGCGAGTGCCGAGCGCGGAGATGGTGCGCATGACCTCATCCGGCACCGAGGCGTCGATGAGCGCGATCCGCCTGGCGCGGGCCGCCACCGGCCGCGACCCGATCGTGAAGTTCGCCGGCGCCTACCACGGGCACGTGGACGGCCTGCTGGCCGAGGCCGGGTCGGGTCTCGCCACGCAGGGCATCCCCGCCAGCCCGGGCGTGACCAAGGCGCAGGCCGCGGACACCGTGATCGTGCCCTGGAACGACCGCGAGGCGGTTCAGAAGGCACTCGACGAGCGGCCGCCGGCGGCGATCGTCTGCGAGCCGTTCCCGGCCAACATGGGTCTGGTCCCACCGGCGGGCGGCTTCCTCGAGTTCCTGCGCGAGGCCGCCGACGCCGCGGGCGCCCTGCTGATCTTCGACGAGGTGATCTCGGGCTTCCGCGTGAGCCGCGGGGGCGCGCAGGAGCGCACCGCGATCACGCCGGACCTGACGATCCTCGGCAAGGTGATCGGCGGCGGCCTGCCCGCGGCCGCCTACGCCGGGCCCCGCACGTTCATGGAGATGATCGCCCCGGCCGGCGACGTCTACCAGGCGGGCACGCTGTCCGGCAATCCGCTGGCCGTGGCGGCCGGGCTGGCGACGCTCGGGCTCCTCGACGACGCCGCCTATGCCCAGCTCGAGCAGACCACGCGCACGCTTGCCCAGGGCCTGGCCGCGATCGGCAACGAGAGCAGCGTGCCGCTCAAGGTCACCTGGGCGCCGGGCCTGCTGACCCTCTTCTTCAAGGACGGCGACCTGAACGACCTCGACGACGTTCGCGCCTGCGACATGGACGCATATGCCGCGTTTTGCAGGGAAATGCTGGAGCTCGGCATCTACCTGCCGCCGTCGCAGTACGAGGCGTGGTTCCCGTCCCTGGCGCACACGGACGAGCACGTCGAGCGCACGCTCGAGGCGGCACGAAAGGCGCTCGTGTGAGCACGCTGGCCCAGGTCGTGGCCGCGCTGGACCCGGCACTGCGCAAGTACGCGGTCGCCAGCCCCAACGGCGACCGCTTCGAGGGCGAGCGCGCATTCGTGCTCGAGGCCGTCTACGAGGGCTATCTCCTGCACTACGAGAAGCCGCGCGCCTTCGAGGGCATGGACGAGGACACCCGGCTCCTGGCGGGCGACTCGCTCTACGCGCTCGGACTGGAGGAGCTCGCAGCCGCCGGAGACCTGGAGGCGGTGGCCGAGCTCGCGGACCTGATATCCCTCTGTGCCTTCGCGCACGCGGAAGGCCGTCCCGAGCTGGTAGAAGAGCTCTGGGCGGCCAGCTCGAGGAAGCTCTCGGGTGGGGGCGGCGACGGGGCCCGAAAAGCCCTGGACGGCGCCTTGTAACGACCGTACTTTTGTTGACTGTAGAGTTCCGCGAGCGTTAAATCGGACGCCCTTCACCGTGCCAGAACCTGCCAAGAAGAAGCGCTCTCCATACACCAAGGATCGGGGGATGCTTGGTGCCTTCGAGGGTGAGACGGTCACGCGGAGGCGCTTCGTCACGGGCGGTGCTCTCGCCGCCGGCGGGGTGGCCACCGCGGCGATCGGCCTACCCGCCCTCGGCTTCGCCCTTGGCCCCATCTTCGAGAAGACCACGCACAACCCGTGGCAGGACGTGGGCCCGGAGAGCGACTTCAATCCGACCTCCTACGTCCCCCGCGTGATCACGCTGGTGCCCGAGGTCGGCGAGGCGGGCAAGACGACGATCTACGTCCGCAAGGCCACCCCGGACGACAAGAGCCCCAGCGACAAGGGCAAGACGCCGCTGCCGTACGTCGCGATCTCCACCCGCTGCGCCCACCTGGGCTGCCCGGTGCGCTTCGTTCAGGCCGCCCAGCGCTTCATCTGCCCCTGCCACGGCGGCGTGTACGACAAGTTCGGCAAGGTCGTCGGCGGCCCGCCGGTGCGCCCGCTCGACCGCTTCTACACGCGCGTCGAGGGGAACCGCGTCCAGATCGGCCCGCGCTTCTCGGTGAACTCGAAGCTCGAGCGCTTCCACCCGCGCGACCCGTCGAACCACATCGATGGACTCTGGAAGTACCTCTACCCGTCGAGGCCGACCACATGAAGCTGCCCACGCCACCCGGCCTGCGCCGCAAGCCCGCGCGTCCGGGCAGCCAGCCGCCGAAGAACGGCAACCGCATCAATGGCGGCGCGGCGGCCACCAAGAAGGAGCTCAAGCAGGCGCAGCGCGCGAAGCTGAAGGAGCAGGCGCTCGAGGTGCCGATCTCGATGCTCGGTTGGCTCGACGAGCGCACCGGCTCGACGCCCTTCCTGCGCGCTTTCCTCTTCCGCAAGATCCCGAAGGGCACCAACTGGTACTACACGCTCGGCTCGGCCACGCTGTTCGCGTTCGTGAACCAGGCGGTCACGGGGGTCTTCCTCGCGATGTTCTACACGCCGTCCGCCACGCAGGCCTACACCTCGACCAGGCACCTCACGAACGACGTCTGGCTCGGCGCATTCGTGCGCGGCATGCACAAGTGGGGAGCCACGGTGATGGTGGTCCTGATCTTCCTCCACATGGGCCGCGTGTTCTTCTTCGGCGCCTACAAGTACCCGCGCGAGCTGAACTGGATCATCGGCGTGGTGCTGCTGATCCTCACGATGGCGATGGCCTTCACCGGCTACCTGCTGCCGTTCGACCAGCGCTCCTTCTGGGCCACGGTCGTGGGCGTGAACATCAACGCCTCCGGCCCGATCCTCGGTCCCTACCTGGCGGACTTCCTGCGCGGCGGATCGGAGTTCGGCGCCACCACGCTGAGTCGCTTCTACGCCATCCACATGCTCCTCATCCCGGGCCTGATCGCGGCGCTGATCGGCGCCCACCTCTACCTGGTGGCCAAGCTCGGCACCACGGCGCCGCCGTGGCTGAAGGCCGAGAAGGCCAGGGAGCTCGCGGAGGAAGAGATCTAGGTGGACAAGCGCGAGAAGGAGCAGTACCTCCGCGAATACGGAATCCTGAAGTCCCAGGGCAAGCCGTTCTTCCCCTACGCGATCCTGAAGGACGGCACGATGGCGATGATCACGGTGTTCGTGATCATCCTCATGTCGATCATCCTCGGCGCCGAGCTCGGCCCCAAGGCGGATCCGACGACCACGAGCTACACGCCGCGGCCCGAGTGGTACTTCTTCTTCCTCTTCGAGGTGCTGCGCGTGATCAAGCCGCCCGCGCTCGTCTTCATCGCCACGATCGGCATCCCGACGGTCTGCATGGTGCTGCTGATCTTGCTGCCGTTCATCGACCGCAACCCGGAGCGGCACCCTGCGCGCAGGCCGATCGCCACGCTCACGGGCGTCACCGTGATCGCGCTCATGGCCTACCTGACGGTGGAGGGCGCGTTAGCCGGGGCTCCGGGCACGATCACGCTGAAGGTGGCGCCGCAATACGCCAAGGGCAAGGCGGTGGCGGCCTCGTCCGGCTGCCAGGGCTGCCACAAGATCGGCGAGAACGGCAACGCTGGACCGGGGCCCCCGCTGACCCACATCGGCTCGCGGCTGCCTCGCAACGCGATCGCGCGCACGCTGGTGAACCCCACGGCGCCCATGCCGTCGTTCGTGAGTCTCCAGAAGCAGCACCCGGACCAGTTCAACGCCCTAGTCGACTTCCT